>JBKQKT010000483.1:0-9262 GCA_052147365.1 Candidatus Korobacteraceae bacterium
CATGTGCGGGTGCCAGATTAGGCACCGGGAGAGAGTTACACAATGCACCATTCGTCCGGCCACCGGTCATTAACTTGGAGATGGGAAGATGTTGCCTGTCTCCTGCTGATCGCCGTCGCCGTGTTTCTGCTCTTTAGGACTTCTCCGGCCCAAGGTGATTTCTGGTGGAGCGATGCGCCTCGGCATGCGATGGACGGCGTGTTCTACTACGACCTGGCCCACGCCAGGCCCACTAACCATCTCAAGCAGTGGGCCATGGACTATTATCTTCAGTATCCCGCCATCTCGGTTCTCTTTTTTCCGCCACTCTTCGCTTTGGTGGAGGCCGTGTTCTTCAGTTTGTTTGGAGTATCGGCGGCTACGGCGCAGTTGACCGTCAGCGCTTTTCTGCTGGGCGCTGCCTGTGGAACCTATTTCCTTCTCCGGCGCTGGCTTGGCCACGCCCTCTCCTTTTCGGCTGCGCTGCTCTTCATCGCAACTCCCATCATGGCGCTTTGGGGCCGGCAAGTGATGCTGGAGATTCCGGCATTCGCTTTTCTAATTTGGAGCGCCTATTTCTTCTTTCGTTATCTGGACCATCTTAAGTCGCGCGATTTGTATCTAGCGGTCGCTTTTGTGGTTGCGGGGATGTACACCAAGCAACCAGTGGCCTTTATCATTCCCGCTTACCTGCTGACGCTCTATTTCGTTTTTCGAAGAGACTTGTTTTGGCGGGCGGACTTTTGGCGCGCGGCTTTGCTCCTCACAATCGGGGTGATACCGCTGGCAATCTTCACCTGGTTGTGGGGACGGTATAACGTGCGGCAATCGGTGGGCGGGGACTGGGTGGAATATTCGCGGACCAGCATCTCCGGCTGGTTGTACGTGGCGCGCCAGTGGCCGGCCGAAGTGGGATGGCCAATCGCAGGGCTAGCAATGATCTATTGCATAGGGGCGCTGGTGTGGCCGAAATGGCGGTTGCCTAGGCCGGCATCGTTCTTTTTTGCAGCTTGGATAATCGCGGGGTATGTGTTCTTCACCCTGATTGCGATCAAGTCGCAGCGATATACGATATTCTTGATTTTCCCTCTGGTGGTTTTTGCGGTGCTTGCCATCGCACGGGCAGTTCCAGGGAAGATGGCCTCATATCTTGCGCTCGCCCTCGCGGCAGGGATTTTTTCTTACACGCTGGTCACAGACCACACCCCGTTTGTGTCGGGATATCGTGCCGCGGCCCAGTATGTGTGCTCTGTGGCGCCGGCGGATAGCGTTGTGTTGTTCTCAGGGTTGCGGGATGGATCCTTCATATTCAACGTCAAAACTAATGCAGAGTGTAAGAACCTCAGCATCATTCGCGCGGACAAACTCTTACTGCGGGTGATGATGGTTCGAAGCATGTTCGGAGTGGAAGACCTTAGAGTCTCCCAGGAGCAGTTTAAGGAAATGCTGGGGCGCTATGGCGTGCGATACATTGTGATCGAGCCGGATTTCTGGGCCGATCTGAAATCGATGCAGATGCTGGTGGACCTGCTTCATCAGGACCAGTTCAAGCTGATGACCAAGGTTCCCATCGTGAGCAACCGGGAGCACATCCAGTCGCAGCTGGAGATTTACGAGAACCTGGGTCCACTGTCAGACGGAAAGAATCTCCTGCGAGTCGAGCTACCGGTTTCCGGCCTCACGGTCGAGGGTAGGGTAGGAAGCGGTAAGTAGGCGGCTTACCGTAAAGGTCGCCACCTATAGAGTTTGAGGCCGTGCACCGTGAGTTGGCCGAACTCAGGATGTTATGTGTTTTGCACACGGCGGTCAGGAAGTTGAACATGCACCACTCGTCTGATGGCCGAATGCTTCAATCGAGGGTGGCAAACTTGGTCTGTTTGCTGCTCATCGCAGTTGCGGTGTTCCTTCTCTTTAAGACTTCTCCGACGCAAGGCGATTTCTGGTGGAGCGATGCTCCCCGGCACGCCATGGACGGGATTTTTTACTACGACATGGCTCGCGCTATGCCTATTACCCACGCGAAGCAGTGGGCCATTAACTATTATCTGCAGTATCCCGCGGTCACGGTTCTAACCTATCCGCCGCTGTTCGCTCTGGTGGAGGCTGTATTCTTCGCGCTATTTGGAGTGTCGCACGCTACCGCACAATTGACCGTCAGCGCTTTCTATCTGGCGGCTGCATGGGGAGCGTACTTCCTCGCACGGCGCTGGCTCAGTCGCATCGCCGCTCTCGCTACCGCGCTGCTGTTTGCAAGCACTCCGGCCATCGCGTTGTGGGGCCGGCAGGTTATGCTCGAGGTGCCAACCTTCGCCTTCCTGCTATGGAGTGCATACTTCTTCTTCTTGTATCTGGATTCGAACAGGCCTCGGTACTTATACTTCGCCGTTCTTGCCGTCCTGGGAGCGGCCTACACCAAGCAGCCCGCAGTTTTCATCGTATTGCCCTACCTGTTAACCCTGTATTTTGTTTACAGAAATAGCCTGTTTCGTCGCAAGGAGGCTTGGTGGGCGGCCGCGCTCTTTGCAGCCGCTCTTGTCCCTTTAACAATTTACACGTGGTTATGGGGACGCGCCAATGTACAGCAGGCTGTTGTTGGGGGAGCTTGGGTACATAGCTCGCGTCTAAGTGCCAAGACCTGGTCTTACGTAGCCTCCTATGAGTGGCCACTGCAAATGGGATGGGTCGTATTGACGCTTGCAGCTGTGTACTGTGTAGGATGCATTTTCAAGAAGGATTGGAGGCTACCCAACACGGCATTGTTTTTCCTTGTGGTGTGGGTGCTTTCGGGCTACATTTTCTTTACCGCTATTGCCGTCACCTCGCAGCGCTACACGATATTTCTTGTCTTTCCTTTTGTGCTCTTCGCCATTCTCGCAATCGTCCGCGCGCTGCCTGCGAAGATAGCCGCCTATGTTGCCTTAGTATTTGCGGTCTCCAGCCTTGGCTATACTCTGGTTAAGCGTCATGTACCCCATATAACCGGATATCGTGAGGCCGCACATTATGTCTGTACTCTTGCTCCGGCAGATAGCGTTGTCATGTTTTCCGGCTGGCGGGATGGCTCTTTCGTGTTCAACGTAAGGGCCCTCCCAGAGTGTAAGAACCTCACCGTGATCCGGGCTGACAAGCTGTTACTGCGAGTGGCCATCCATCGCGACCTTTTCGGTGTGAAAGAACTTGGCGTCTCTGAGGAGAGACTCAAGTGGATGCTCGGTCACTTTGGGGTGCATTACATCGTGGTGGAGCCGGAGTTCTGGAACGATTTGCAATCCATGCAGATGCTGGTGCGTGTAGTGCATCAGGACCAGTTTAAGCTGCTGACCAGGATTTCCGCGGTGAACAACCGGGAGCACAATGGTTCCCAGCTTGAGATCTATGAAAACCTGGCCCCCCTTTCACAGGGGAAGAATGTTCTGCGGGTCGAGTTGCCAGTCTCCGGCATCGCCGTCGAGGGCAAGATCGGCCGTGATAAATAGTTAAATGCTATAGCTTCAGCCAGAGCAGGCTCATGCCCTTCGGCAGGACCAAGGAGGCTTCTTACTCCGACGAACCTCGCCGGCTCCTTAACCATCCCCCGTAAGAAAGTTCTGTCATGGAGATGGATCTGATGTTTTGCAGAACACCACGTGAATCCAGTTCGCATGCGGAGGAGTAAACAACTCTTGAATTGCGTTCAGCCTGGCCGCGACTGCACTGCAGGCCTTCGACCAGAAGGAGCGTTCTAAAGTTGGAGGGATGAGTTCCGCGCCGCAATGAACGCAAGGCTCGTCCTGATCGTACGTTCCCCATGGATTATCGGCTAAATCCATTAAAAGAACCGACAGAGAATTTGTGGCTGCTCTCGTGGTTTCGACAAAGGAAACTTCGCTGGGCGTGAGTCCGGCGAAGAGCCTTTGAAGCTTTTCCTGGTCGAACGAATTGAGATGGCCCCATTGCGGAGACACTTTGCCGCAGGCGCGGCATGTCGTACGGCCAATCCTCGTTTCCTGTTTGAAAGGAACACCTATTATGGCCTCATGTCTGGCGACCCGGGCGATCTCGCGGCAGGCTTGCTGCAAATCAGGTATATGTTCGAGCACCTCTGCACAAAGAACACAATCAAATGAATTATCGGGAAACGGGAGATCGGTCACGTCGCCCCCGATGGTTTCGATGCCCGGGTAATCGAACCCGGGACGTTTTAGGTCCAGTGCCACCACTTTCTCAAAATATGGCGTTAGGAGCTTCGAAACATGCCCGTCTCTCGCTCCAATGTCGAGAATCGACGTCCTGTTCCTGGGAACGATCCGGACCAGATCCGCCGTGCGAGCCGCCTCGAATTCAGTAGAACGATATTCTTGCAGGTTGATCAAGTTGAAACCAGCCAGTCTTTTGCCGATCAGGAATTCTGTGCGGCATTATCACGGGAACCGGCGACCTGACAATCTACCAGCGCACGCGTTCGCAGCCGTTGATTCAGCCGTTCAACAAGTTCTGGATGCATGGTGAAATACTGTAGCCCAGCCGCAGGCGACTGGGGTTTTCGAGAGGGCAGATCTCCGGCAGCGATCGTATAGCGAAGCACCTCGGAGAGTTGAGCGAGCTGCGCCTGGTTAACCAGCTCTCGAGCCTCGGCCACGTTGGCTGCGCCAGACACGTCGACCACGTGGAGCAAAATAATCTCCCCCGTGTCGATGCCGCCATCAATCAAGTGTACGGTGCACCCAACAGGATCTTCGTTCCAAAGCGCCCATTCAGTGACATTCATTCCACGATAAGGAGGCAACAAACCCATGTGCGCGTTCAAGGTGCCGAGAGCCGGCGCCTCGATGATTGGCGCCTTCATTATGCCGCCTCCTCCCAGGTGTACCAGAATGTCAATCTTATGTTTCCGGATTGCCTGCACGGCTTCTTGCGAATTAGGAAGTGCACTAACCGTTAAGATACCCAGTTGGCGGCAGTACTGGGCCACATCAACTCGGTTCGTGGTTCCGGCTCCGGGGGCAGCGGGCTTCGATTGACTGGCAGAGGGGCGCATGCGCATCAGACGGTTGAGCACTCGCCGCCTGAGGGGGATCGGCGTCGGAGCGTCGATCAGCACAAGATCGGGGCGGAAATTCCACTTCGCAGCGGCCTGCATGAACTGAAAGAACTTGCTCGAGTTGGCAGTAGTCAACAATCCTACGGTTAGCTTTTTTTCTGCTACGGCAGACGAGCTTCGCGGCAGAGAGGTCAGCATGTCCGCCGGGATGCCAGGCCGATCGGTGAACTCCACTGGGTTCTTCAACGCATCATTCGACGCCATACAAGCGTCTATGAAGTACTTAGCCGCCCAGTTCGGGAAGGCGTGCGAGATATAGCCTCCCCATACAGGGCTCGAACCGGCGATTCCGCCACGAATCCCATCGTTCAAATCAGCCATCGGCTGCGCGTGCCGTACGAGATCGATGGCTTTCACGGCCGCGTTCAGAAGTCGAGGGTCCCCGCTCTTACGGTACAGATGCAGCCATATCAGTGCTAGCTGGCAATTTCCGGTCAGGCAAGCATAATTCGAGACGCCTCGCCATCTGTGGTCAAGCACCCCTGGCAACCAGCGCGATAGTTCGAGGCGACGCAATGCGGAATAAGCCGCCGCCACAGCCGCCTTCTGCCCAGCTTCATGGGACAAGACCTCAGCCGTTCTCAGCACGCCCCAGATGGTGTAGGCGATGGTATGTGTGAACGAGCACCGCGCCTGGTGATCTTCTGTCGAAAATCCGCAGAGATCGAACCAGTTGTGTTCAGGATCAAAGTGCTGCAAAACCCAGGTCAAATGTTTTTGGGCTGCCTCGAGGAATCGTTCTTCACCCAGGAACTCTCCTGCTTCTGCCAGCCAGCAGGTAAGATGCGCGCTATAAGTAGTCTCGGTACCTCCATAAAAGTACTTCCGCCAGGCGCCATCAGCGTCTTGATGAGCGCAAAGCCAATCTCCGGATTTCTGCAAAGCCTTGACGCATCGGGTATCGCCATCTTCCAGCGCCCAAGCTTGTAACCCGTGCATGATTTGCGCGGTATTGAACGGGGAAGGTTCGGTGCGATTCTGGTCAACTTCCCCGCCCGGGAAGCCGCCATCCGGAAGCTGCAATCCCAATAGGAAATCTACTGCGCGTTGCGCTCTGTCAGAGAAGCGATCCGCGCTCAATACCCGGCGCAATTGAAGGAAAGTGGGGATGATATATCCAGTGGTTTCTGGATAAGACGATGTCCAGCCACTAGCGAGCTTATAACGGCCACACACCCCGCCGTCCTTCACGACGTCCTGCGCCCTTTCCAGCCAGGCGACAGCGGCCAGGAAGTGGTCGTCATCGGAATAGCGCACCGAGCCGGTTAAGGGACTATCGGAAAGCACCTGCCCAAGAGCAAACCGCAGGTTCGACGGGCGCAAATAGGCGCCTTCCAGGCAACTATTGATGAAGTGTTTTAAATGACTTGCAACCATGACTTGGCCAATGATACCGTTCCGGGGATTTACTTCTTACTGGAAACCCCACAATCGTCGCCATATCCTCCCTTGCAGATCGCGAAAATGCCATTCGACGGCTGAATACGATCGGCCAAGGCGACTAGATCTCCCGGCCGGCTACTAATTGATAAAGGTCACGCATATGCTGCCTTTCGGCGATTAATACTACAGCCGAATAGGAGTGTATTCCCGTAAGAACCGAAACGGCGAACCGCACCACAAGCGACCAGGTGGCAGGCGTAGCTGCGCGTACACCCAGCACCAGAATAATCATAACAATGGACGCCTTGAGCGCGGGAAACATGGAGCGAAGGTATGTCCGTACGGGCAGCTCTATCGCCGTAAAAGTACGCCAGACGTAGGGAGCTGTGATGACGGGATACAGCAGGATCCAAGTAACAGCAATTCCGGTGGTTCCCCAACGGCTGCTCAAGTAAAACGCGGAAGGCAAGACCACCGCGGAAACTACGCTCATCCACATCACGAAGCGCGACTGACGCATGGCAAACAGCATGTTCGGAAAGACCGTGGTGATGGAGCGCAATGCTGCGTATACCGCCAGCAGCCGCAGTGGCATGATCGCGGGCGCCCACTTGGCGCCAAGCACCACCAGTACGAACTGATCGGCAACCAGCGCCAAGCCCAAGCTGGCGGGAAACGTCAGCAACGCCAACCCGTCGGTTATGCCCAGCAGGTAGCGGCGGAGACGCGGCTTGTCATCCTGCACGGCGGAGAAAAAGGCCGGCGTCACGCGCGTAATCACGTTGGTGATTTTCTCCACCGGCGTCGAAGCGATGGTCCACGCCAGCGTATACGCCCCGAGAGGGGCCTGTCCCAGCACGCGTCCTGCGACCAGGAAGTCCGAGTTCGAATAGGTGTACCATGCCACGCGCGAACCCAGCACATTGCCGCTGAAACGTAAGGCATGTTTGATCTCTTGCCACCTGGGCCACGCCAGGGGGTGGGGCCGCGCAATCAGCGCCATCAGCGCTGCCACCACGGATGCAGCCAGCGGACCTAGCGCCAGGCTCCAGTAGCCGAAGCCAAGCACCGCTAGTGTGACCGTGGTGAGCGCCTGGACTAATGCCCTCGCTGTATCGAATGACGCCAATAGCTTGAAACGAAGATCTCCCTGCAGCAGGGCATCCGGCACCACCTGCGCCCCCGAAATCAGGAAGCTGAGGCTCATAACTATAACAACCTGCGGGAGTTTTGGACTGTGAAAAAACTTTCCCAATGGTCCTGCGGCAACACAGGAAACCCCAAACAGCAGCGCGCCGGAAGCAATGGAGAGCAAGTTGAGCTGCGCGACTTGTCTGCCTGACATTTCGCGCATGGTTATCACCGCCTGGCCCAGGCCGAACTCGCTGATCAATGCCACCAACCCGAGATAGATGGCGGCCATGCCGATGAGTCCGTAATCCGAAGGCGCCAGGATTCGCGCAACTACGATGGTGGTTACCCATGTCAGGAGTTGGGTCACCCATCGGCCCGCACCCGTCCAGGCGAAGGCTCGGATGATGGTGTGGTCGGCAGACCTCGCCTTCTCCAGGGGCAAAGTTGGTTCCGCAGCTTCCGCGGCGATCTCGATTGGACTGTTAGGTTCGGGATCCAAGCAGGACAAAACCTCGAGGGTTCTTTTTTAATCTCGCAGAATTATGGCGACAATGGATCGGATTTGTCATCACGAGGCGGCTTTAGCCGCCGAGGGATCTGCTTCTTGTTGTATATGATTGAAAAGCAGATTCCTCGCGCCAAAGACTGGCGCTCGTAATGATAATTCGAGAGCTCGATTCGCCCCACCCAACTTTACCTTTACGCCCCACCCTTTCGCTACATTGCGATAGGGTGGGAAGCGCCTACCCGGATTTCGCAGCATTCGCCGGTAAAGGCTCGTTCATTGCTTTCCCTACGCCCTGATATTCGAATCCCATAGCCACCATCTCAGCGCCCTTCAGGAGATTGCGGCCATCCAATATCAACGGCCGCAACATTGAATCTCGCATGCGCTGCCAGTCCAGTGCTTTGAACTCCTCCCACTCGGTCACGATCATGAGCGCCTCCGCGCCCTCGGCGACTTCATGCGGGTCATCGCAGTAGTGAATCATAGGCAGCAGCGCTTTTGTCTTCTCCATGGCCTGGGGATCGTAAACCTGGATGCGCGCATGTTCCTGCAGCAGCCGGCCAATCAGTTCCACGGCGGGAGCGAACCGGATATCGTCCGTTCCCGGCTTAAACGCCAGCCCCAGAATGCCTATACGCTTGTCCTTCAGCACCCACAGCGCGTGCCGGGCCTTGGCCAGGAAATTGTCAATGCGTTTCTTATTAATGTTCTCCGCATCTTTCAAAAGCGACACGTCTGCGCCCGCTCTTTCGCCCAGCCGAATGAAAGCCTGCACGTCCTTGGGCAGGCAGAATCCCCCGAACCCCAGACCAGGGCGCAGGAACTGCGGACCAATACGCGAATCCAGCCCGATCGCCTCCACCACTTCGTCCACATCCGCGCCCATGTTCTCGCAGATGTCCGAAATCAGGTTTGCATAGGAAATCTTCATCGCGAGGAAGCAGTTGGACGCGTGCTTGATGAGTTCGGCGCTGTTGATGCTGGTAACCAGCAGCCGCGGTGGATCTTTAGGAGGGCAATTTCCCTTGTGGACGGGGCAATCAATACTCTGCTCCACCAGCGGGCGATAGATTTCGCGAAGCCGGGCCTCGGTTCGCTCGTCGTCCACGCCAATGACGATGCGGTCGGGGTGCAGAAAATCCTCCACCGCCGTGCCTTCGCGGAGAAACTCGGGATTG
>JBKQKT010000484.1:0-6237 GCA_052147365.1 Candidatus Korobacteraceae bacterium
CCAGCGGCGAAAAAGTGGTGGCCGTTCCCATGCAGCCGGGGGAAACGCCGGCCAGTGCTGCTGCCGCGTTCTATATGGATTGGCGCTCCGGGAAGTCTGAAAACAATGCTTGAGCGAGTTGATGCTCACCATCACCTCTGGCGTTACGCAAAAGAGCAGTATGGCTGGATTGCCGACGATATGGGCGTCCTGGCGCGGGATTTCCTTCCTGAAGATCTGCGGCGAGAGCTGTTAGTTTCCGGAATTCATGGCAGCGTCGCTGTTCAGGCAAGGCAGACTCTTGAGGAGACATATTGGCTGCTGCGCTTCGCCGATGAATTTGACTTTATTCGTGGAGTCGTGGGTTGGGCGCCTGTTGCCAGCCCGGAGTTCCCTGCGGTTATCGAGCGCTTGCAGGACTCTGAAAAACTAAAGGGCCTCCGCCATGCGATTCAGGATGAACCGGACGATGACTTCATGCATCGGCCGGACTTTAACGCGGGTGTTGCGCTGCTTAAGCAATATGGCCTCGTCTACGACATCTTGATCTTTGAGCGTCATCTTCCGGCAGCCATTTCCTTCGTGGATCGTCATCCTGCTCAGGTATTTGTTTTGGACCACATTGCCAAACCGCGCATTCGTGACCGCGAACTCGAACCCTGGCGAACGAACATTCGCGAACTGGCGCGCCGGGAAAACGTCTATTGCAAGGTGTCTGGCATGGTAACGGAGGCGAATTGGAAAAACTGGTCCCCAGCGGACCTGCAACCCTATTTCGATGTCGTCCTTCAAGCCTTCGGTCCCAAACGTCTGATGGCCGGTTCGGACTGGCCCGTTTGCCTTCTGGCAGCGACCTATCAAACATGGATTTCCACGGTTGAGGAATTCATACGTCCCCTCTCCCTTGCGGAACGCGAAATGATTCTTGGCGGTGTGGCCGGTGAAGTGTACTCCCTGGCGCGCGGAAGTTCCGCAATCAGGGAAGGATAAACGATGGCGAAACAGCAAGTTGGGAGCGCCCCGGGCGTAACGGTGTCGCCTGCCAGGCATTCGTTGTTTCCTGCAGGACAGATCGTTCCCTTCATTCTCGTCACCGCGCTTTTCTTCCTCTGGGGAATCCCCAATAACCTGAATGATGTATTGATCCGGCACTTCATGAAGTCCTTCGAGATTTCCCGTTTTCAGGCCGGTCTGGTGCAATCCGCCTTCTACCTGGGTTATTTCCTTCTGGCCATTCCTGCGGCCCTGATGATGAAGCGTGCGGGCTACAAAGCAGGGTTTGTCGTGGGCTTGCTGCTCTATGCCGCAGGCGCATTCTTGTTTTGGCCGGCCGCCCTGACCGGCAGTTACGCTTTCTTTCTCTTCGCACTCTTTGTCATCGCCAGCGGGCTTTCCTTTCTGGAGACGGCTTCCAATCCCTTTATTGCCCAGCTCGGCGATCCGGACAGTTCGGAGCGCCGCCTGAATTTCTCGCAGGCATTCAATCCTCTGGGCTCCATTACCGGGGCGCTGATCGGCACGATTTTCATCTTTTCCGGTGTCGAGTTGAATCCCCAGGAAATTGCGGCTCGCCAGGCGGCGCATACCTACGAAGCGTATCTTCGCTTCGAAACGTTGCGCGTTATTCGTCCTTATCTGGTAATCGGTGTCGTCGCCGTGGTTTGGGCTCTGCTCATCATCCGCACAAAGTTTCCCGTGATTGCCGGCGAAGACGAGGCCGACCACAGCGAGCATGGCAGCTTCCGCCAGCTTCTCAGCCAAAGGCATTTCCTCCTTGCCGTGGTCGCGCAGTTTTTTTACGTGGGAGCGCAGGTCGGCACGTGGAGCTACTTCATTACCTACGTTCAGGAGTACGGCCACCGGCCCGAGAAAATCGCCGGATATTTTCTTACGGGCACGCTGGCCGCGTTCGGCGTGGGCCGTTTCGCCTCTGCCTATCTGATGCGTTTCGTCTCGCCTAGCCGCCTGATGGGGGCCTACGCCACGGCGAATATTGTCCTGGTCTCTGTCGCGGTTTTCCACCCGAGCTGGGTTGGCATCTGGTGTATCTTTCTCACCAGCTTTTTCATGTCGCTTATGTTCCCCACTATTTTCGCGCTCGGTCTGAAGGGTCTCGGCCCAAACACCAAAATCGGCGGCTCCTTTCTGGTTATGGCGATTGTCGGCGGTGCGGTTCTTACTCCGCTCATGGGCCTGATCTCGGAGAAGTTCCACAGTTTGGCTCTGGGCTACGCAATTCCCCTGATCGCTTACATCTATATTTGTGCGTATTCGTTTTTGGGCTCGCGGCACGTGGATATCTCCGCAACCGTCAGCGAACTCGCGGGGTAAAGGTATGAAATCTCCATTTGGTTTATCCTACAGAAAAACCACTGGCGTCTGAGGAGGACAAATGAGAGCAAGTCGAATGCGAAATAACGTCTGGCGTAATCTTGGCTCCGAGGCGTGCCTGGGTCTTCTGCTTCTCGGTCCGGTCCACGTCCTGGCACAAGACTCGTCCTCAAGTACAAAGCCAACTGCGTCGCAATCCCCGCAGGAAATGGATCAAGCCTGGCAGAAGGCCAGCGCTAAATATGACGCAGCGCGCAAAGCTCTCTTGACAGACGTAGATCGGACCATGAACGCCGGCCCTTATCGTCCTGATTGGGAATCGCTTCGCCATTACGATGCTCCGGATTGGTACAAGGACGCCAAGTTTGGCATCTTCATTCATTGGGGTGTCTATTCGGTCCCAGCCTTTGGCAGCGAGTGGTATCCGCGCATGATGTACCAGGAGGGGTCCGAAGAATACAAACACCACCTCGCCACGTATGGCCCTCCCTCGACGTTCGGTTACAAGGATTTCATTCCGCGTTTCAAAGCCGAGCATTTCGATCCCGTCGAGTGGGCCGAGCTCTTTAAGGCCGCAGGCGCCAGGTACGTCGTTCCTGTCTTTGAACACCACGATGGCTTCGCCATGTACGACAGCAGTCTCTCCGATTGGACCGCCGTAAAAATGGGCCCCCACCGCGATATGTATGGCGAACTAGCCAAAGCTTTGCGGGAAAGGGGCCTTCGCTTGGGCGCTTCCTCCCACCGGATCGAGCACAATTTCTTCCTCGAGGGCGGCCGCAAGATCGATTCGGACGTGAATGATCCCAGGTATCTCGCATTCTACGGTCCCGCGCATACCTGGTTGGACGGAAAGAAGACCCTGCTCCAGGATTGGACCTACCTGAGCAGCGAATACCTCGACGATTGGCTCGCTCGCGATGCGGAGATAGTGCAGAAGTACGAGCCGGACATCATGTACTTCGATTGGTGGATCGGGCAGCCCGATGCGCGCTGGCATGTCGCGAAGTTTGCCTCCTTCTACTACAACCATGCCGCAAGTCAGGGCAAAGTGTCTGTCATCAACTACAAGGACAGTGCCCTCGAGGATCACTCCGGCGTCCTGGACATTGAACGCGGCCAATTGTCGGGCATTCGCCCGCTCTATTGGCAAACGGACACCTCCATCAGCAACAAATCCTGGGGCTACATCGAGAATGACAATTTCAAATCAGCCGAAACAGTGATTCACCAACTCGTGGACATCGTCAGCAAAAACGGCAATCTCCTTGTCAACGTTGGCCCGCGTTCCGACGGCACCATCCCGGACGAAGTCCAAGCGATCCTCCGCGACATCGGTGCCTGGCTCAAAGCCAACGGGGAGTCCATTTACGGTACCCGTGCCTGGAGCAAGTTCGGCGAAGGCCCCACGGCCATCGTCGAGGGCGCTTTTCACGATACGGACGCGAAACCATTCACCGCCCAGGATTTCCGCTTCACCACCAAGGGCAATTCCCTCTACGCCATCGAATTGGCTTGGCCTGAATCCGGCGAAGCTGTCATTCACTCTCTAAACGAGGCCGCGCTCTCCGGCCAGAACATTGTCTCGATCTCTCTTTTGGGTCAGGGATTTCCGCTGACATATCGACTCAAATCTGACGGCTTGCACATTCAGTTGCCGCCGCAAAAGGCTGGTAAGTACGCCTACTCGTTCAAGATAGAATTCCAGAGGCCCCCGTCGGTGCGAGTTCCCTAGGACCAATGAGAGCAAGAATTGCCCAACTCGTTCAAGCAGCTCCGCAGATCGGCAATCTTGACTTTTTTTCAGGAAGGGCGTTACAGTAAACGATAACTTTAGCGATTACTGGAGAATCCACATGCCTCATGACGATCTCATCCTTGTCACCGGCGCCGGTGGCTTTATCGGCGGCAATCTCATTGCTTCCCTGCGGGCGCAGGGCTACAAGCGCATTCGCGCGGTTGATATCAAGCCCTTGCATCATTGGTACCAGCGATTCGGGGATGTTGAGAATCTCTCTTTGGATCTGAATGAAAAGCAAAACTGCGAAACGTCGGCCAAGGGCGCCCGTGATATCTACAATCTGGCCGCCAACATGGGCGGCATGGGATTCATCGAGAAAAACAAAGCGCTTTGCATGCTCTCGGTGCTGATCAACACGCATATGCTTCAAGCGGCGTTGAAGTATGGCGTGGCTCGCTACTTCTATTCATCGTCGGCCTGCGTATACAACGGCGACAAACAAACGAGCTTTGAAGCTCCCCTGCTGAAGGAGGCAGATGCCTATCCGGCGCTGGCCGAAGACGGCTACGGTTGGGAAAAGCTGTTTTCTGAGCGCATGTGCCGTCATTTCCGCGAGGACTTCGGCCTTTACACGCGAGTGGCACGCTTCCACAATGTCTACGGCCCGTGGGGAACATGGTTCGGCGGGCGAGAGAAAGCCCCGGCTGCCATCTGCCGGAAAGTCATTGAAGCGAAATTGACGAAAAAGCACGAAATCGAAATTTGGGGCACGGGAAATCAGACCCGCAGCTTCATGTATATCGATGATTGCCTAGTGGGCATCCAGAAGATCATGAATTTGGAAATTCTGGAACCCATCAACCTGGGCTCGAGTGAAGCCGTCAGTATCAATCGTCTGGCAGATCTTGTAGAAGGGATTGCCGGCATCCACTTGGAGCGCAAACACAACCTTAACGCACCGCTGGGAGTGCACGGACGGAACAGCGACAACACGCTGATCAAGAAATACCTGAACTGGGAGCCTGCTATCCCTTTGCAGGCTGGCCTGGAAAAGACCTACGCTTGGATTTACGACCAGTATCTTGCTCGCGAGAAAGGTGCGGCTGGGGTTGTACAGGAATTCACCAACACGTCATCCTGAGCTCGGAAGAGAGCGTGACGTTCATGCCCAACATGACGAGCATGTGGGACTATCTGATCGTTACGGCCGCAAATGATCAGCAAGCCGAGTCTTACGACCATCAGATCCAGGGGCGCCAGAAAGCCGGCGAAATTCCCCAGGTTCGCAATTGTCTTGTAATTCCCGATCTGGATGGCAAGCGCATTGGTAGTGGGGGAAGCACGCTGCACGCTCTAGCCTGCGTCTTGCATCGCGAGCGGCCCGGCGCTGGCCCTGCCAGTTTCGAGGAAGCCGAGGCGATTCTGAGTGGTCTCCGTATTCTGATTGTCCATGCCGGTGGCGACTCCCGCCGCCTGCCGGCATACTCCCATTGCGGCAAGATGTTCGTTCCCATCCCTGCCAAGGGCCTACCCTCCGTTGGTTCGACACTTTTTGACCGGCTCGTGCCGGCATTTCTCATGCTTCCGCAAGCGTCTCGGGGGCAAATCGTGGTTGCCTCCGGCGATGCATTGATTCTGTTCGACGCTTCAGCGGTGAAGTTTGCTTGCTCCGGTATCACGGCCCTGGGATTCTTCGCTTCCTCGAAAGATGCAGCCCATCACGGAGTTTTTTGCATCGCCAAGGATGGCTCGGTAAGGCGCTATTTGCAAAAGCCGTCGCCTTACGCGCAACTCGCTGCCGGGGCAGTCAACGCGCAGGGAGAATCCGTCCTCGATCTCGGCGTGATGAGTTTTGACGCCAGCGCTGCCGTTCAGTTGCTGCGGGCCTTCTTCGCAAAAGCCCCTCAGGAACATGGCGAACCTGCGTTGGATTGGAAGACGGAGGTGCGCGCGGCGCTTTATTCCAACGGCATCGACCTGTATCGGGAAATTTGTTGTGCGCTCGGGACGGATACGACTTTCGACCAGTATGCAGACAACGTGCGAGCAGGCGGTTCAACCCTCGATCGTATTCACGCTCGCGCCGCGCCCGGAGGCGAGCGCCTCGAGGAAGCTCACGAGGTGGGAAACCCTCCGCCTCTTCATAGGGCAGCCTACTCCTCCCCGTCCTCGAACAGGGTCGGATG
>JBKQKT010000485.1:0-5101 GCA_052147365.1 Candidatus Korobacteraceae bacterium
ATTCCCGTCGATGAAGATCGCGACCGGCGAGTTGGGCATATGACAAACCAAAAGCCCGACCGTCCGCCCGCATCAGGCGCTGGGGCAAAAAAAACCGGCGCAGGTTCACTTTGGGCTTGTTAGCAAAAAAGCGTCGGCGTAAAACGCCTGTGGATATGAGGACAACGCTTGCCACTGTCCTCAGGGCAATACTGAGCTGGCTAGCGCGTTGCCCACATCTCCACAGGCGCCACAACAACCACAACCGCTAGGGGCCAATAAAAAGTGGTAAGGGGTAAGTTCCAAGGACTCTAATTTACCCCCAAATCTGGTCTCGACGGACGGGGAGCAGTTCAATGATATACTTTGATATTACAGATATTGTTGACTTTTCCCGCGCAAATACGACACCCACCGGTATTCAACGTGTGTCTCTCAGGATTATCAGTAACCTAATCGATAGCTATGGTTCCGATAAAATTCGTTTAATCGCTTACCATCCAATGCAAGATTCGCCGATTGTAATCGATGCTGACTTTTTAGATGCAGATTATACCTTCGACAGGGGGGCCTTATACGAACATTGCGGGTTAGGAACCCACCAAACCCTTGAAGGCTATGCTCGATTAAGATATCCATCTCGTTATAAAAAGTTTTTCCATACATTGAGGCTCCGTATTGCAAATACAATTACAAGAGGAGAAACATTTAAAAAGAGAGGCATTGCTCGCTATTGGACCCCTCGTTGCACTGAGCCATTAAGCAGACCCGTGAAGGGTGCACCGTGCTTCACATCCGGAGATATCGTTATCTTCATGGGGATAACCTGGAAATGCCAATCCTACCTTAAATTTCTTAAGGCGCAAAGCGAATTGGGCAACGTCAGAATTATCCAATTTATTCACGATCTAATTCCACTCGTTACCCCTGAATATGTGCCAGCAAACATGCCAGCTAGGTTCCACGACTGGTTGAGCTTCATGTCGGAAATTGCCGATATGTTTCTAGTCAATTCAAAAGCAACCAAAACCGATCTTATGTCGTTCCTCCGTGCCGAACACCTTCCCGTGCCACCAATAGGGGTTATACCATTAGCTCACGAATTCGTCACTGGTGGACACTGCGGTCAGATGGAAGGCTCCAGAAATAGGCTGGAGCCTCGGAGAGCAAAACAAAACGATGCTGGAGATATTCGTACTCAGATCTTCAATGCAGCTCAATCTCCCTATGTTTTATGTGTAGGCACCATCGAGCCAAGGAAAAACGGACTAACGCTAGCGAAGGCGTGGCAATCTCTCCTCAATGAGTTGGGGCCGGACATTCCCCGGCTGGTGTTTGCCGGCAAACATGGATGGTTGTTTCAAGACTTCGACGAATTCTTAAAAGACACCTCCTGCCTAAATGGACATATTCAGCTCTGTGAGCGCCCTTCCGATACAGAGCTTTCCTATTTGTATGGTAATTGTCAATTTAGTGTATATCCAAGTTACTATGAGGGTTGGGGCTTGCCGATTGGTGAAAGTCTCTGGTCAGGCAAATTTGTTGTGACATCTTGTACGAGTTCGATGCCGGAAGTTGGAGGGAGCCTAGTTGACTACGTCGATCCACACTCCTTGGATGCTCTTATAACAACCATCCGCGGCTTAATCGTTAATAAAGACTATCTTGCTAATCGAACTGCGGCAATCTCACGTGAACTGCTGCGCTCTTGGAAAGATGTCTCCAATGACCTTTGGTGGACGGTTGAATCAGCTTATAAATCCTGGACTGAGGAAAGCGCCGCAGCTCTCCCTCCTGATCGTTTTGTGCAGTCACGTTCGTTGAATTCTACATGAGTTTGATCTGTGAGAGGGATTCTTGAGAACACTCTCCAATTGCTGAGGTATCTGCGCCTATGTTTATCGAGTGCTTGAAGTTGCTGCGCCGGTGCCGGTCTTGGGCGCAATGGGCAGGAATTGCCATAATGGAACGGGCTGGTAGCCTACGATTGTTGGGCGGCCTACGAGAGAATGAGAGCGACGGTACATCGTTAGGATACTGGCCTGACCACCTCATGGAAGACTGCGTGCGCGACCGGATATTGCAACTCTGGTCCTTTTGCGTTCTATGCGCTGGTATCACTATCGGTATCTTTCTCGCAAGGTGGCTTTTTTGAATTTTTGAGTGGGTAGGCGGGAGTATGAGAATTCATATCACCCAAGACATCTTCCGCAACCGCACATGCGGTATGTGGACCGTCGTGGAAAATTCTCATTGGGTTCAAGCCATGGTCCGGCAGGCGACGAAGAACCTGCCTGTCATGATCGAAATGCATCTAAGCCAGGCGGACGGCGGAAAAATCGACACCGGCGCGATCATGGATCGCCTGGGCGTTCCGCGAACGGTCGATGGCTGGGCCCGGATGGTGTGCCATCCTGGCATTGTCTCCGCCCCCGAACTGGCCGACCTCCATGCAAGCGACCTCGTGATCGGGTTCGGCCTGACGCACGCGTTGATGAATGGAATGGCTGCCGCTGGCGTTCGAGTCATAGATATCGAGATGTCCTCGTACCGGTTCGGGCGGCGGCAATATCTGCGGGCGCGGACAACCTGCCCATCAATCGCTGCGGCCCTGGCCTCCATTACCACCAGCGAGGATGAACTCACACATCACGTCCAGGCGATGGCTGGACGCCATGCCAGATCGCGGTGGTATCCCGGTCCACACGGCCGGGCCCACCGGTCCCTCGGAATATTGGCAGGGCAGGTTCACGCCGACTTGGCTATCGTCGAGAATGGACGGCTGGCCTCGCTGGAGGATGATGCAATCCTTGAGCGCTTGCGAAAGTTGGCCTCTGGTGTTGAAGAACTCTACGTTTTGCCGCACCCGTCGACCCATGACCGGTTGGGTAATCTTCACCGGGTGTTGGAAGAAATTCCCAACGCCATTCTCGACGCCCAGGCATGCTACGCCTTCCTCACTGACCCCGCGACACAATGGATGGCGGCGCTGTCGTCAGGCACCCTGAGCGAGGCCGAGTATTTCGGCGTGACCGCCCACCGTCTCATCCTGCCTGATCGCGACAATCCAGCCCTGCTGCCCAAGGAGATGAGCCCCTGGAAGACCGTCCACGATACGTTTTTTAGTCCGCAGTTCTGGCGCGCGGTAGTCGAAGGGGCGCCCCTGCCTCGACGGCTACCCCTACCGGAACCAGGACTGATCGCCGAAACCTTGGACCGGGTCGTCGGCGCGAGAATTGACGAGCCGCCGCATGATCACCTGCCGACCCTGGCTTCGGGCACCCAGTTTTCAGTCAACCAAGCCAGCCGCTACGGACGGATACTTCGTTTCGGGTGGCATGATCCGGAGCCATGGGGAACTTGGTCCATGCGAGAGTATGTCTGCATCGCCTTCCGGGTCCAAGGGAAGAGTAAGGTCTTTGTCGAACTTCTGCTGAACGTCTATGCGCCCCACCCGGTTGACGCACCCGACGTCCGGGTGCGCAAGCCCGGTTCCAAGGGGTTCGAGCCGCTGCGGGCAGATCCACAGGGGTTTGTGCTAGGCTTCGAAGTGGACCCGCTTGATGGGGGCGGGCTGTGCTCCATAATCTTCCAGATCACGGTGCCAAAATCGCCATGGTCGATGGGCGAAAGTGGCGATACCCGGCCGCTCGGTATCGCCGTCAGCCGGGTGACCCTGCGCGCGGCTGGCGTAGACACGGTTTTGGACGAAGTGAGTAGCCGCCAGGCCATCGCCAGTAGCGATTACTATACTGCCCTACACACCGGGGAACAGGGGTACCGGTCAAACAACTGGCTGGCCCCCTACGCCCGTGCGCTTAGTCAATTGGCCCCCCAGCGTGTTGTCGAATGCGGTACCGGCAACGGCGCCTTCGCTACCGCAATGGCCGTTTTTGCTCCCGAGGTCATCGGGTTGGACTGGGCTCCTTCATCAAAGTTTCCTCATGGGAAGGCTGGAGTTTCGTTCTTGCTTTGGGACGCAATGAACGACTCCGTGCCAGAGGCTGACCTCGTCTGCTCGGCGGATTTCCTGGAACACATACCGCCGGCGAGGGTACAGGACGTGCTGGGGCGGATGCTGAGTGCCGCCAAGGCGCAGTTTCACATCGTGGCCTGCTATGACGACGGCCACTCGCACCTAACCATTGAACCGGCAGCGTCGTGGCTGGAAAGGTTCATGATTGCCTCCTCGCTACCCAATCGCCTCTCGTGGCAATTCAGAATTTGCGACCTGTCGGCTCGATCCGCCGACGCGCCCACCGCAGTGATCACCAACATTCCGCCCGAGATTCTCGATTTTTGAGGAACTTACCTGATGTTTATCTCTTACGCTCAAAATTTCGAAGATATCATGCTGTGGCGGGCGCTGGGTGCGCAGCCGAAGGGGTTCTACATCGACATCGGTGCGTGGTTGCCAGACCGCGACTCCGTCACCCGCGCATTTTACGAACGTGGTTGGCACGGCATCAACGTGGAGCCGAATGCCTCGGTCTTTGCCGAGATCGAGCGGGCGCGGCCGCGTGACGTTAACCTGCGGGTCGCGGTCTCTGATGCGCCTGGCCGGGCGAACATGCACTTCCTGGACAACCCGGGCCTCTCAACGCTCGATGCTTCCATAGCAAGGAAACATATCGCCGATGGGCTCGTAGCCGACGTGCAGGAGGTTGAGCTCACGACACTGGCCGCGCTTTGGCGGGAATATGTGCCCGACGGACAGGAGGTCCACTTTCTGAAGGTCGATGTTGAGGGGCTCGAGACTGCCGTCCTGCGTGGTAACGACTGGAAAAAGAACCGCCCTTGGGTGCTGATAGTCGAGGCGACATATCCTATGTCGCAGGTTGAAACCCATGCGGAATGGGAGCCCATTGTTCAGAGCGCGGGCTACCGCCTCATCTATGCTGACGGGCTGAACCGCTACTACATCGATCAGGCGCATGAAGAGCTAGCTCCGGCGTTCACCTATCCGCCGAACGTCTTCGATGACTTCCGTCGGATGAGCGAAATCGAAACCGAAGGACAGCTCAACGCTGCCTCTGCGCGGCTTGCCGCCACTGAAGAACAGCGGTCGAGTCTCGAAGGACAGCTCAACGCTGCCTCTGCGCGGCTTGCCGCCACTGAAGAA
>JBKQKT010000486.1:0-2942 GCA_052147365.1 Candidatus Korobacteraceae bacterium
TTACGGCCCGACTCCTCCGTTGTGGCAGTCGGAGCAGTTGACCGCGGTCAGATCGCCAATGTCCACCGGATGCTTGAAGGGTTCCACCGGCAGGGAAGCAATCTGCGTCCCGCTCTCCTGCTGTTCAAGTACGGTGTGGCACGAGTTGCAGTCCTTGCTGATGGTCTTGCCGTCTTTGCTGACGTGATTGCCATCGTGACAGCGGAAGCAGCCCTGAAAGTAGAAATGGCCAATGTTGTTGGGATGCGTCTTCCAGTTGAGGTTCATCTCGGGGAAGAACGTGGTGCTATAGATTCGTTGCAGTTCGGCGACAGCCTGCTTGACGTTGTCGGCCTTGCTGGACGCAATCTGCGGATACTTGTCCTGGTAAAACTTCGTGATGCTCGCGGCAATCGTCTTTTGCGCCTCGTCCGAAGTCTTGTAGTCGGCGGTCAGGACCTGCACGCCCTGTTGTTTAATGAAGGGCAGAGTAGCATCGATGGCGTGGCCGCTGATGCTGCGGTCCACGGAGAGGTCGGGCGGCACATAATTGTGCGTCGGTCGGTTGTGGCAGTCTATGCAATCCATGCGGCGCTTGGCGGCCTTATCAATTTGCGCCTGAGTGGGAGCGCCGTCCTTCGCCACGAACTCGGTCACCTTGCCGCTCTCGTCTTCCGCCCGCACCCAGGGGATGACCTGACGCTGCTCATCGGTGGCAAAGTAGCTGATCTTGTTGGCGATGTTCATGTGCCAGTGGATTCCGCCACCGGCCTGTCCCAGCAGGGGATCGCCACCACCTGTCTTGATCAGCATGCGAATGACGCGCGGCGTGTTCTGCTCATCGGAACCGTAATGGGTGAAGCTCTTCAACTGCGCGCCCCAGAATTTCTTCGGCCAGTGGCACTGTTCGCAGGTGTCCTGCGCCGGACGCAAGTTATGAACCGGCGTGGGAATCGGCCGGGGATAGGTGCCGCGGGCGGTGTAATACACCTGGCGGATGCCCGACAGCTTGGACTTGACGTACCAACTTGCGCCCGAACCCACATGGCAATCCACGCAGGCAACGCGCGCGTGTGGCGAGGCCTTATAGGCCACGAACTCGGGGTGCATGACCGAGTGGCACAGTTGGCCGCAGAAATCCACTGAGTCGGTAAACTCGTACGCCTTGTAGCTGCCGACGGCGCTCACCAGGGAAAAGATGACGATGAAGCTGAGGACAAACGCGGCCGTGCTGCGTTGCGCTGGATTGTTCAGGTCAAGCTTCGCGAAATGGAATGGCGCGCCTACATGGCGCAGCCGGCGGCGCCGCTCGATCAGCATGCCAATCGGTATCAAAATCAGGCCGAAAACGAGAATTGCCGGAGCCACCATGTAGGCGAGAATGCCGATGTAGGGCGAGGAATGGCTGGCGAGAAGGTCAATGAGAATCAGCAGAATGATGTTGACCAGGGCGACCGCGGCCAGCGCCACGCCAATCAGGCTGATGGGATTGCGAATGAGATTCTTGGAAACAGGCGGATGATCGCGTAGAGGATCCGGCCCCTGCGTGTCCTCAGGCATTTAATTAATTTCCCTTCTTTTGTCTCACCCAGCGGAAATCAACTACATCTATCACAAGTCACAACAATAAAATCGCAGTGGCAAAAAGACAACGGCGATACGGCTCTTCTCACCCCAAAGTTGTAAGGGCTGATTTCCCAAGAAAAACCTGACATCTCAGAGTTTAAGAACAGTTCCCTTACCGGCCTTGACCCGATAGCGGATAAGGAAGACATAAGCTACACCTCCCACGACGACACCTGCGATACCGCCGATTACAAGCTGTGCGGGAAAGTTGAGTCCCGAGCCTTGGGCGACATGGGCTCCAGCTTGGACTGCCAACATGACCAGGATGACGCTAATGAACGACAGCCAGGCAAGTGGCTCCAGTTCACTATGGCAGAGAGGACATACGATCCCACCGCCCTCGAACACCTCCCTCAGAGGTAGGCGACTACTGCAAGAAGGGCAATGTGGCATGAGCATGTAACCCTCCCAGGAACGAACCACAAATTCAAGGCTGGCGCAAACGAAGGCAAAGCTGCCGTTTCCCGCTGAACGAATCTTATGCAAGATGCGTTCAGCATTCTAACGTGTTCACTTGCGGCTGCCGGCAGGTTCGGCTTCTTCTTCCGCCTCTACCTCAACGGGCTGGGCTTCTTCTTCCGAGCCCTTCGCCTTTTCAATCGCGAGGAGGTCCAGCGGATGCTCGTGCTCATAATGCTCGATGGACATCTTGCCGTCATACCATGCCCAGTTCATGGGATAAGCGTCGGGATCGAAGATCACGCTGTACAGGTGCCACACCACGATCGCCAGCGTGGCCAAGATGGCTTCGTACCAGTGAATAGTAATGGCTACATCCACCCACCAGCCCGGTACGCGATTACCAATACCCACCTTGAACCAGGCCATTAGTCCGGTGTTGGCCATGACGAATATGCCCCAGACCAGCGCCCAGTATTCAGCCTTTTCGGCATAGCTGAAGCGGCGGAAGAGCGGCCGCTGCTTGCTGGTGCCCAGGTAGTAGCGGAATGCGTCACGCACGTCGGTGACGTCCTTCCAGTCGGGCAGCATGTCTTTGACCAAGCGGCGGCCGTCGGGCTTGGTAATGAGATACCAGACGTGATACAGGCTTACCAAAATCATGACGACGCCAGCGGTGCGGTGCAGGATGCGGCGCACGGACTCGTTGAAGAAGATCATCGCCAGCCATGACGACGGATAGCGCAACGCGAAACCGGTTAATACCAGAATGAAGAAGCTGGTGAGCAGCAGAATATGCTGGATGCGCTGCTCCCGCGTCATGCGGAACAGGATTCGCGGCTGCCCAATGCGGCGCAGGATCATCTTTTTGCGGAAGACGATCAGGTTGTGCAGCACCATGCCGCCGATGACGGCCACGATCATCCAGATGTAGAACT
>JBKQKT010000487.1:0-3930 GCA_052147365.1 Candidatus Korobacteraceae bacterium
TCAGGAAGTGGTGGGATGAAACCGTCAAGGACGCTACCAATCAAGGGTAAGCGACTGAGCAAGCACACGGTTGACAGGAGTACAGGAGTTGACTAGTTGCCTGCTACCTGTGGTCCGAAAGAAATCACTGCACAGTCAAATCAGTCCAATAAGCGTTACCCGCTTCGTGGTGTGGAACTAGAACGCGCTGATAGAGTCGCAGAGTGACTTGCTGCTTTTTGTACTCGGATAGATCAATACTGATATGTTCCCAATGACGGGAATCGGATTGGCCCGACGCATAAAGTCCGTCAATGAGCTTATCGAGCACTCTTTTGTCATTGACATAGACCTGCAGTTGCCACGCACGTCCCACGTCAACGCCCGCTTTGAACTCCAAAGACGGAGTTGACCCTAATTTCACTGTCCGTCTCAGGACTGTACCGCGGACTTCATCCCGAGGGTAGGTGGCGAGCACTTGCCCGTCCAGGTAGGTGATACCCCGGATGCCCGGCATGCCGCCACCAGCGCCTCCAAACCCGGCACGTTCCATCGCCCAATCCGGGTTCCAGTACTGCATGAGGTCCGCGAGTTTGAACAGCTCCGCCGGCTGTGTGGCAGGATCTTGAACGGGAATTCGAATTGAGTTCCCTTCGTCGCTCGCGCCGTGAGACATGAGGATTGCCTCTCCAATTTTTGCCGTGCGTCGCGCCAGTTCGGAAATGCTCTCGTCGACCGGCGGCGTGAGTTGCAGAGGGCCCATTTGCTTGCCCTCAATCCGATCATGGAGTTCAGCGACTGGTTCGGAAGGCAGCGCTTTCATGCCGTGCATGGCTGCCACCACAGATTCTGAGTTCGCGGCATTGCAGTCGGTATCCGCAAAGTCGGCTGCGTGCACTGCGAGTTGCAGAGTTTTGCTGAAATCGCCGTCACCAAACCAGACGCTAGTGGCCACAATGCCGCCGTTGACAACCGCGTTGTTGGTAGCGGGATATTCGAGTCCCCATCGTTCATCGACCGCGCGGAAGATCTGCTCAGAGGTGCGACCCGATTCCGCCATCGAAATGACCATGTCGATACACTGACGGTACGGAGAATCCGGATGAATCAGACTAGCCGCTTTGCGAACGATCGCGTGGGTATCTTTTTCTACGAAAGCGAGGCTGATCATTCCTGCTACGAAAACTGCGCCATCCGTCCCTTCCGCGTAGCCGTTGATGTGACCGAGATTCCGCGCAAGTGTCGCGGCCACGTTCGGCATGCCTGGCGTCAGCGCACCGTAAACATCACTGCTGAACTGTGGCCCAATCGTCCACCACAGTTTGTTATACCTCGGGTGCCCAGTATCAGGCGGCTTAATCCCCCGCTTCAACAACAGTAGAGCCTGTTCGCTCGATCCCCATGATCCAGCGTTGTTCTCAAGCCATTGTTGTCCAAGTTGCTGAACCGTGAGGCCAATGCCGTATTTCTCGAATGCTCGCACCGCGACCATCTCATAGTAGTAGTCATCGTCCACCGGCGCGTAGCCAGGCAAGTGGGTCATGGGAGTGACTGCCAGAGTCGAAGCCGGCTGATGTTCGAATCGGACGCCAGTTATCTGGCCGATCATCTGCGCGCTCCAGATCGCCTGTACCCGATCGAGATATTCTGCGCGGGACAGGAGAAGGGACCTAGACGAGCGTGCGCTGAACACAGCCTGACAAGGAAGCTGCTTAGGCGCTGCACACGTGAAGATGGATGCAATGCACAACAGGCAAACTATCCGTCTCTTCATGTTTTACTCCGCTTCGAATAGAGCAAACATTCGCATATCAACTGGAGTTTGGACTCACGCGGCGTAGCGACCCGACTCATGTAAAGGCGGAAGAGGGAGTCCGAGTCGGAATGCAGGCAAACTTGTGCGTTCGCCGCGTATCACGAACAGTTGCCGACCTGCTTTCTTCGACTGGAAACGCTTGGGTCATCTTCGGGCCTGATCTGGTGGAGTTTGTCGGCGGCGTCCGACCGTCCGTGATGGAGTCGGTGGTGTACTTTCCATCTGCCGGGCTGAGGGGAGTGGTCGTTGTGACCGCGTTGCCACTAACGCGGTAGAATGCGAAGCCGTAAGCGGGCAAACTCACGGTATAGTTAGTGCCGGTGATCGCTGGACCATTGATGTTCATATCACCGGTTGTGTCCATCAGGACCACGGGCGTTTGGTTGGGTATGTTCAGGCCGGAAAGGTTGACGGTGATCGACTGGGTCGAGTTCCGGAAGTTGGTCACGACCAGAACCTTCTCGGAGCCATCGGTGCTGGTTCGCAGGTAAGCATAATATCTGCTGTCGTTGTTGGTGGGAACGCGCTGGCGCGCTCCCGCCGCGCCCAGGGCGGGATTCTCGTTCTGCACATTCAACAGGTCAAAGAAATACTCTTGGTATGGCGCTGAAAGGAAGGACTCCCAGCCGAAATTGCAAGAGGAGTCGGATGTGCCTTTCTGGCAGTTATCGTTTACCAGGACGATCGTGCCCCAGGAGGAGGCCAGCGCCATCTCGAAAAATTGCTGCGCGTCGGAAAGAGTACCGGTTCCATAATCATCCAGTCCCACGGCAGTAACCCCACCGCCGGCGACGACTACATCCCGGTTTGCTTTCAGGCTCCCTTCCAAGTTAGTGGGGCTGTGGCTGGTGATAGCTTTGCTTAGTATGCTTGTACCCCAGATCGAATAGTCGTCGATCACATTAAAGCCGTAAGTGATCCAGCGAGAATCCCAACCCGCTCCTTCGGGGGTAAGCAGTTTATTCCCGGCGCCATTCGCGGGGCCAGTCACACACTGCTGCATCGCCGACTTGCTTGCGTTTGGGTAATTGCCCGCATCATCGAATTCGAAGCCGTCAACGCCCGCGGCCAGCCAAAAATTGATAACCGTGGCGCAGTAGCTCAAGAAACTAGAGTGCCCAAAATTCGTCGACGGCAGATTGACGGTGCCGCCGTTGTTGAGCCCCCATTGATCCCAGACCCCAAGGGGGTCCCAGGTGCCTAGCGGGGAGAAAGGAGCCGGAAACGATGGCTTGGGATCGACCCCTTCCCAAATAAAGTACGGGTAGGACGGGGCGGAGGGATTACCCTGCGCGCTGGTAAAGAGAGTATTCGAGGGGTTGACGTATTCGAGGGCGAAAAATGTAGTCACTGCGACGCCTTGGGCATGAGCGGCATTCACTAAATTGGTAAAATCCATCATCGTACCGCCCGAGGGATTGGAGGCCAGCCAGTTGATGGCGTCGAGGCCGGAATACTGTGTTCCAGCTTCATACGGACCATAGATCTGAATGTTGCGAATTCCTTCGCTATAGAGCCTTGGGAGCGCCGCCTGCACGGCCGCAAAAGTCTCGGCCGCGCCAGTGTTTGGATCCGGGGTGAACAGGAAGAGGAATGTGCCCTGGGTCTTCCACCATTGGTTGGGCAGGCTTTGAGCGGCAGAGCGAGTCGACGCGAAGGTGAAGACAACCATCAGCGCGCACAACGAATTGATTGCGCTCCGGCGGAAATCTCGTTTCCAATTACCTGTTTTCATAAAGTAAACTCCTTCGCCCATCGGATATGCAGAAACCTTTGTTTTCTCTGAATATCGAAGTTCAATATTTCGGTTGCGAGTGGGGCGCGTCTGACATTGCAGTTCTGATCTTCCGCTCCAATTCATCGCTCATATAGCCGCAATCCAAACGCATGTAAACCGAGGTGTATGGGATCGTTGCTGAGGTCTTGATAAACAGGATCCGGAATGTCTTTCCGGCCTCGTCAATCTTGCTCATGACTTCGCTGTGTGGAATGCTGGAAACCTGTTCCGTCGAAAAAGGCGCCGTGATTTGTTTACGCAACTCCGACACTCCCGGGTAGTCGCGCTCATCAATGAACTGAAGTTCTTGGTCCAAAAAGACCGTAGCTCGTACATGGCGTGACGAAGAAATGGCAGT
>JBKQKT010000488.1:0-12369 GCA_052147365.1 Candidatus Korobacteraceae bacterium
TCCTTTCGAGTGGCTCCAAAAGCTTTGGGGCAGTTCGAGTTCTTGCAAAAAGACAAAACGCATCTGGATTCATAGTCTTTCTTCAGCATGAAGATCGCCTCAGCCAGAACGCTTTTGCGGTTACGATTTGGAAGGTCGACAGCTCCGTCAGAGTAAGAAACCATCCGGGTGGGGAAAAGTGCGAAGATGTGGCATACCGCCTCGTGCCCCTTAGAGAAGACGGTTGTCCAGTCGCCGTCCTCAGCAGCCTCCTCTATTTCCAAGGCCAGTATTTCCAAGTCACGCGCGAAGCGCGGGCTGTGTGGCTCGAAGCCCCTGATTGCAATCGCACAACCGGCGACCTGGGATGCCACGCGGGTTGATGACTTCTTCTCTCTGAGAACAGACACCAGCTGGAACAGGTTCCGAAAGAGTTTCTGCTTACGGCGGAGATCCCGCCAGGATTCACTGACGCTAATATCCTCGGCGCCATTCGGGTGCCACCGGGAGGACTCAATGCGCCCACCCAGCGGCCCAAAAAGTCTAACGAAGTCTTCCAACAGTTGATCGTTAGTTGCGCCAGCAAGGGCAAAGATGAAGCGGCTGCACCTGTCGATCACCGGCGGCATAACTCCGGTAAGCAGCCAGCAAATCATCTCTATGCATGAGCTCTCTCGGACACGGATAGCCGAACCATCGTTCCAACCCCAGCACGACTAGCCGTTTGTTATCGCGGACGACGAATATGTCTGACGCCCAAGCTGGGCACGTCGGGATCTTTGCGAAATGTGTATTCATTTTGCGTCCTATGCTTTGTCCTACAGATTAATAGGACACTAGTGTTTTCATACTCAGACCTGAAATTGCGAGGGGGATTTTATGTACTCAGTATTCAGAGCGGCCCAGCTGCTGGGGGTCAGTCCCTCCTTGATCAGGAAACTGATCAGGAACCGACAGATTGACTTTGTCAGGATCGGCCGCTGTATCCGAATCCCACAACAAGCTATCGACACTCTGATTCTGTCCGGAACCGCTACTCCCCCTCCCGCAGGTGGAGCCGATACGGCGACAAAGGAGGCCCAATGACAACCGAACGGCGGAATGCTGCTGAAATCGCACGCGCTCTCGCGGTGATCGCCATACCGGGATCGGTGTACGAGCTGCGCGTAATGAAAACATCCCGCGGGAATGTGTCCGGGTACTTCGATGACCCCGAGAAGCTGGTTGTTGAGGCAACCAGGCTGAGTGGCAAAGCGCCAGGAATCTATATCACGCTCAATCCGGTGGACCCAATCCTGCTCGCCAGGGCGAACAATCGGGTGGCGCGAGCTCAACGTGCCACGAGCGATGCCGACATCCTGAAGCGGTGGTGGCTCTTCATTGACTTCGACCCGAAACGCCCTGCCGACGTTTCGTCCACCGAGGAAGAACACCAGGCAGCCATTTCGATGGCGCGCTGCTGCCTTGACTTCTTGAAGTCAAGCGGCTGGCCGGAAGGCGTCGTTGCCGACTCGGGAGATGGGGCCCATCTGCTGTTTAGGATCGACTTGCCAAATACGGCTGAATCTACCGACCTTTTACGACGAGTGCTGGAGGCGCTCGCGGTTCGCTTCAACGATGAGACGGTTGAAGTCGACCAGAAGACGTTTAACGCGTCGCGGATTTGCAAGCTGTACGGCACGCTTGCCGCAAAGGGCGATCCAACACCCGATAGGCCGCACAGACTCTCAACGCTGTTGTACGTCCCCGATGCAGTTCTGCCGGTCAGTTCCCAAGCGTCTGGGCCAGCGCCGGTGTGCGAATCCGCGGATTATCTGCATCGTATGTTCGGGTAAGGATGCAATAACCGGCTCTGCGCAGGAATCTGGAACATCCCCTGATTAAATGGGGGGTTTGATTTTTGGGGAGCTTTTCCCCTTGTAACTATATTTTGCGACACTCAATCGTAATGGTGCCCGCAAAAGGCACATGTCTGGTGACTCCGCATGCAAGCCATTGACCCTACTGAATAGGTTAGAAGATGACAAGTCTTGTTGCCTGCAGTGCCGAAAATGGGGGCTACTGCGCGAGAACCCGCCTGCGTAAGCGAAAGGACTCGCAAGGAGCTGAAAATAGCCTCAGAGTTGCCGACCGACCGCGCAGAACTCTCGTTCGACACTTCCCCGAAGCCGGTTTCGGGCCAGCCTGACGGACTCTGCTAACGCAACGCCCGTTTTCGCTAACTGAGAGCCAATTCCAAGTTGGCTCGCCGCACACTCGTATCCGCTCACTGCTTTCTGGTGAAGCAGCACGCTCGTTCCCGACTCCTCGCAGTGGGGTAGAAATGGTCTCAGGTAGAGCGAATAGGGAAAAGCCACTACTTTTCGCAGAAGTCCCCAGGATTGACTTATGCCGCCTTGGGTTCTGAGACGACCGCTCGACGGATAACTGGCTGCCGCGACGAAACTATACAGTGAACCAGATGATCCACGGAGAGGAAGCCGGCACCGAAGATGAAGACGAGGAGCGAAGCCATCAGGAAAGTAAACGGATCGGCATTGTAAAACTTGCCTGGGTCCGAGAACACCGACAACAACGCCTCGCGGTCCGCAGTTACGTAAGCCATCAGCATATTGACGCTGAGCACGAGCCCGATCAGACGCGAGCCCAGGCCAATTGCCAGCAGTGCGCCGCCGAATAGCTCCAGGTTTGATATAGCGATTGCCATGAAATGCGGAGCCGGCAATCCCAGCGACGAGAAGAATTGTGTTACGCCCGCGATATTATGCAGCTTGCCCCAGCCGCTTTGCATGAGCTGCCATCCCCAATACAGGCGCACCGCTAGCAGGAAGGGCGACTTCAGCGAATCCGCTGCATCCGTGTAGATCTGATAGCCGCGAGAAATGAGATTTTGCAATTTGTTATTCATGGAAGTCTCTCCTCTATTTTGCCGTTTGGTCTACTCGTGTATGGCTTGCTGAATGTACGATTCGCTATGGTGCGAAAAGTGACATGATCGACGAGTTGATTTGGACGAGATCTACCCACAGGCCAGGGAAACTGCGATAGCTTTCATCCCGGTATTCGTCTCCTTCGTTAGTCGGCAACGACGGCCGCCACCGCGTCCGCCAATTGTGATTTCTTTCCGCCGCTTTGCTGCATGAGTTTTGCGACCAGCGCGGTCCATCCGGTCTGGTGACTGGCGCCGATGCCGACGCCCGTGTCGCCATGGAAGTACTCGTGGAACAGGATGAGGTCGTTCCAGTTCTCGTCGTACTGGAACTTCTCAACGTCGCCATAGACCGGCCGCCGGCCCTCGTCGTCGCGGGTGAAGATGCTGTTCATCCGGCGCGACAGCTCCGCCGCCACCTCCCACAGTGTCAGATACCGGCCCGAGCCCGTGGGACACTCCACCTTGAAGTCGTCGCCCAAGTAATAGTGGAAGCGCTGCAATGCCTCCACCAGCAGAAAGTTCATGGGGAACCAGATCGGCCCGCGCCAGTTGGAGTTGCCCCCGAACATGCCGGTGCGGGACTCGCCGGGCTCATAATCCACGCGATGTTCGACGCCGCCCACGTGCACCACGTAAGGGGTGCGCTCGTGATGCTTGGAGAGCGCTCGTATGCCAAAAGGGGAGAGGAACTCGCCCTCGTCGAGCATGTAGGTGAGAATGCTGCGTAGCTTCTCCGCGTCAACAATGGACAACAGCCGCCGTTTGCCCTGGCCGCGCGTGCGCATGCAGGCGAGGTTCGCGGTCAGGTCTGCGCGGTTCTCCACGAACCATTCCATGCGCCGCTTGAACGACGGCATGCGGTCGAGCAGATCCTGGTCCAGCGTCTCCACTGCGAAAAGCGGAATCAGTCCCACCATCGACCGCACCTTGATGGGAAAACGCTGTCCATCGCCGGCGTGCAGCACGTCGTAAAAGAAGCCGTCTTCCTCGTTCCATAAGCTGTGACCGTCTCTCCCGCGATGGCTCATGGCATCGGCAATGTAGAGGAAGTGCTCCCAGAACTTGCTGGCGACGTCCTCGTACGCCGGGTCCTCCTTGGCCAGCTCGAACGCAACGGCCAGCAGGTTCAGCGTGTACATCGCCATCCAACTGGTGCCGTCCGCCAGGTGTCCGCCGGTAGGCAACGGCGCGCTCCTGTCGGAAACCCCTATATTGTCAAGCCCGAGGAAGCCGCCCTGGAAGATGTTCATGCCCTCAGCATCCTTGCGGTTGACCCACCAGGTGAAGTTCAGCATCAACTTGTGGAAGACCCGCACCAGGAAGGCGCGATCGCCGCGGCCACGCTGCTTCTTGTCAACAGCAGGAAATGCCCGTCGGGGTCACGTACCAGCTCAGCCCGACTTATCCCCGCGGACCAACAGAATGTAGAAGATTACGCCGACAACAACAATAAGCGTCAACTCAGTTAAATAGATGTACAGCCCTGGTCGGGTCGTCTTGATACTCGACGTCAAGCCGCCCTAGATGGAATCACCAGCGCCGTGTACCAGCGCAGCGGGCCAGAAGCTTCTGGTGCGCAATGTCAGCCATGCCAAGAGGGAATGACGCTGCCACAAGCAGGATCGGAGACAGCAGGAGCGCGCCTAATACAGGATTTTCGGGATAGTTGTAACCCGCCAGCAGCAAGGGCAAATGCCAGAACGACCACAATAGGCCCAGACAGATAATGCCCTTCGACAATCCGAAGCGCTGGATCAATTGTCCTTGAAGGTATCCGCGCCACCCGAGTTCTTCGCCGGCGCCAAAAACCATCCCGACCAGTGAGTAAACCGTTGCCGTCAGGACGATGTTGGTAATGAACAAGGGCCAGTCTTGTTCTCCCCGGCCCAATAGCCAACGTCCACCCGACACTTGAACGCCAGCGGTTGAAAACGCGAACCATGCCGACCGCCCCCAGCCCTTCCCGCTGAAGATCGCGATTTCGGCGAACGCAACCAGTGTGGGTATCAATATGCAAAAGGGCGCAAACGCGAGCGCACGCCAATTTATCTTCCACAGTATGTTCTCGCGAGCAGCCTTGGAGAACGCCATGAGCATGAGAACGCCGAGGGCCGGCGTAACCATCGCGGTAACGAGCCACGGCGTGATCGCCGCATCCTCCAGATGAACGTTGCTAAGACCGAGATAGTTCGACACCGCGCCCAGCGCGAAGACCAAATGATCGTAGGTCAGCTCGCTCTGGCAAGTTTCCGCGCCATTCCCCGCGTCGAGCGAGACTCTCTTGCTCTCCAAGTCAACCCCGGTGACCCGCCCGCGAACGAATTCAGTGCGGTGCAGCGAAGTGCGAAGCGGGGTACTGATGTGGCTCGGCTCCAAGCTGCTGCCTGCTACTTCCGCGAGCATGGGCGTGAAAAGAAGGGCATTAGTTTCGCTCACCAGCGAAATCGAAACAGATCGGTCCTTTTCTAGTTCACGCTCCAGACATTCCGCAGTCTTCATCCCCGCAAAACCTCCGCCCAGGATCACAATGCGTTTCGTTGGTGTCGGGTCCTGTCCTTGAGGCGCAGCTTCTGGACCGAGCCATCGCGTGGTGATGTCATTCAACAACTGTGTACAGAACCCCAGAGTCACACCGAACAACACCCACCCCACCAGGGCGGGAAAGTGCGAGCGCATCTGTTCGGCGCTCCACTCAGGCATCTGTCCAGAAAGTAACGGTAGGGTTATAACAGTGATGACCGCCCACAGAGGCACACCGTAAGCCCCCGCAGTAAATATGCTGTCCAGATATGCGCCGGGTGTCGGCCCTGTCATTATGGCGAAGCCGGCTCCGATCAGCGCTCCCAATAGTAGGACGCCAACAATATGACCTAGAGCTGAAATCAGCGGGGCCGCGGCAATTGTTCCGGCGATTGTTCCTATCACCGCACGCCTAACAAAGGGGCTCATGTTGACCTCACCTACCATCTGCTCCAGGACTTGTGACCGCTCCTGATATGGTTTGAGAGTCGGGTAACGAAAAAAAGTTTCGTGTCGCCGGCCGAGGTCGAAAATTACGAGGCACTAACATGATTGTCTGGGCCGGCCCGTCGAGCGCCCCTTGCTCTTTCAGACGGTCCAGCGCGAGTCACGAGCAAACGAGAATTGTTCCGGGCCAGAAGTCTAGTTGTGGGAAGTTGATGGGCTGACTTCCGTGGCTGCTGCTCAGAAGCAATCAGCGCCGACATCTCGCGGGTCTCGATCTTGCGTCAGAGCGCAGTAGCTAGTTTGTAATAGCTCCAGCTCAAGGCACACGTTTTGGATTTCGACGTGCAAATTGTTGATTCTGGTGGGCAGGCATGAAGATGCCCAGTTTCGTCACCCTCAGGCAACGTGTTTCGGAGAGAAGCCGGAAACTTCGGTGCCTGCCGGCACATTGAAAAGAGCTCCGGAAGTCGCATTACTTGATTGCCTGCACTCCAGGCTGCAGCCAGGACGTGACGAAGGTGGTGATTTGGGGAAACAGAGCTGTCAGCAGCCCCATCACGGGCCAAGCTCCGAAAGTAATTAACTTCACCCAGAAATCCGTGCCGAGTTCGCCGGGATTCGTATTGGTGATGTGGCTGAGGGTTGCGTCGCGATGCATCTCGGCGTAAACGAAAATGACAATAGCCGAAATCACAGCAAAGACAGCCAGAAACATGCCACTTAACACCGGTCGGGGATCGAAAGGATAGCACGCCACCGAAAGTGTGGTTGCGACAAACAAGAACAGCATCCCGAGAGTCATGGTACGGATGCGCCCCAGAATATTCTGGATGAAACCCAGGCACGGCAAGGCAAAGAACTCTTCCGCTGCACTGACGTATTCTGGAGCCGTCGACACGGGTGGGGCTGCCTTGTCAGTGCCCGTTTCATCCTTGGACTTATCGGTCTTCTGGGTTTCGGCCGGCGCGGCATCCCGGATGAGCGAACACTTCTCCTCCGGCCACGCCACGAGCAGTATCCTGTTCCATACAAGCGCTGCAGTTGCGGCGAGTTCTGTTTGCAGCTTACGGAGCTGGCCAAAATCCATTTCGTCGCCGCCCGAGTCGCCTTGGGATCCGGCCAACTCTGTCAACTTCTCCGCGAAAGACTTTTCATATTCCGCACCCGAACGCTCGCAGTCCAGCAGGGGCTTGTCCAGACTTCGAACTGCGGCTTCTTTGTCGGGATCGTTGCAACTGAAATCCTTCAGTTGATTCTGCAAATGCTGGAGGCTCTCGATTTGCCTGGCGATGAGCCGGTTTCTCTGGTCGAGGACGTTACCGCCCATGTTCCAGACAGTTCCCCAGGAAAATCCCTTGAGCGTACGCAGTGTGCGGCGCAGCGGCAATTGGTCAAGGGCCATAAGCAACTGGCGCAGACGCCCCCAGAGCCGCAGCAGGCGCCATCCATCCAGCAGTATCAGTCCGATGCACAGACTTAGATATACAAGAAAGATACGGCCATACCATATCGTGCCCAGGCTTCTTACACTAAAGGCTCGAAGTAGGGACCCCGTGTCCAAGTAGGGACCAGCGAACACCAGGGTTCCACAGGCCATAAGTAAGACCATCGCTCCCAAGAGATTCTTCGCATAATGCCGGCTCAGCGGTATCGCAATCCATTCGATTTCATAACCGATTTTGATTTTTTTTCCAGTGAGAACTGAAGGATACGGCCCCGGTTCGAGACAGCGCGGCAACCGCGGACGATCGTCATTGAACAAGGCAAGGCCGCTAAGCGTGAACCAATACCACGCGTAAAGCCCCACCATCAGCAGAAGCATGGGCATAATCGGCGAGACCCCGTTAAGCGGGTTTAGACTTCGCCAGTAGACAGGAATCGCATTTCCAGCGGTGAATTGGAACTCGGTTGCCCAGTAGAAGGTGATTCCTACAATGGTGGCAGCAATGAGAAATCGAACAACATCCTTACTTAGACGTGACCATCGAGTGAGGAATCTCAGCCTGCGACTTGCATCCTTTATATAATGATCGTCCCGCTTAATGCTTTTCCTTCTGGTCTCAGCCGAGAGCTCCAAGCGGCGCTTGCAATTTAGGACGAACCCGCCCATGGCTAGCCCCACTAGCACCAGGCAAGTCAAGCCGGCGAGGATAATAGGGTTTGCGAAGTAGAAGGTGATTGCTACAACGGTAGAAGCAACGAGAAGTCCAACAACATCGTAGAAGGTGATTCCCGCAATGGAACAAAAGAGAAATCGAACAACACCCTTGCCTAGACGTGACCGTCGGCCCGAGAGCTCCAGGCGGCGCTTGCAATTTAGGACGAACCGCTCGATGGCCAGCCCCACTAGCGCCAGGCAAGCCAGGCCTACGAGGATAATAGGCTTGTAGCCGCTGTTGGCGCCGGCAAGAACGCCTGTCAGACTGAGCAAGATGACGGCGAACAATACCATTACCAGGGAGCCAACGAACATTAGCGTTTTCTGCTGTCGACGCTTCATTGGCGCAAAGTTGGCCAGATGCCGGACCGATCCCAAGTGGCCGAGCGAAGGCATTCTCGATCCCAGAGCACAACAAACAAAATGCCAGACACCCCACAGGACGCTCAGGAACAAGAGTACCTTCATGGGCAGTTGCAGTGGGAGGCTAACAGGTTGTTCTTGAGCTACGCTCCGCACCCAAGGCAACGTACTTAAAGGACCGAAAGAGGTCGTTCCCCGTAGGACTCCGCTGTCGAGCACCGCGACCGGCCAGAGTTGCTCATTGCCGATGACCGAAAGCCACGTCGGTGGCCTGGTACCGATTGGTGAAGCCGGGTCTTGCGGCAACAACCAGGATGGCGGAGCATAATCCTGAATTACAACCGAGCTGTATTCCATCTGGAGAGGATGGTCGGCCGTATTGCCTTCCTCCAAGGGGCGTGGCGCGCCATCGACAAGGAAGCGAGTGGCCAGGTAGAGCCCTTCCGCGAAGTCCTCGGGAAAGGCGCGATGACTGTGTCGGCTTTCAAGGGTTTGCCAGTGCGTCCAATCCTGCTGCCAGGTAAGCAGCGGATAGGTGGTCAGTGTCATGGTTCCACGGAATCCGGCGGTCTCGCTGCTGCGACGGAAGAGCAGATCGGCACTCGTCAATACAACCCGTGCCTGCGGGTAAGCTGTTGACAGAAAGCGGGTGAGGAAAATTTGATCGAGTGTGTTACTGCTCCGCAACACGATGAACTGGATGTCGTGGGAGCTAAACAGGTTGGTAATCCCGAAGAGCGTTGCTTCCTGCGACAGGGGCGTTTCTGCTCCGCCATAGCTTCGAATCGTGTCGTGCTGGCGGCTGCTGGGCTCAGTCAAGTTCAGCGGTAAGCCTAGGCGCGGATCGCGTGGTTGATTCTGCGAGCTGCCCCTGGCACCGCTGTGCTGCTCATACGCTGAGCGCAGGGAGGCGATATCCCGCGGGTAATACAGGTAAAGCGGGCCGTGCGCGTCGTTCGTCTTTGGAGGGTTATCGCAGTGCGGTAGGGCCGAGATGTCGTCCTGGACTTGCACCCGACCATAGGCGGTCTCATCTTCCGAGAGGATAGCCAACTTTCCGGTATCGTAACCGAGCTTCGTCAGATATTGGCAGTAACGGTCGATCATCACATCATCGTTTTCCTGGAAACTGTAAAACGTGTGATCAGGTGAGTCTCCCAGGAACTTGGTGAACCAATCGATCCCCGACTTTGACGAGACCGTGCCGCTGAAGATCGTAATCGTCTTGTTCGGTTCGACGAGGCTGCGCGCACGCAACGCCTCGGCCAGAGAAGGGAAGGAACCGGAGAAATAGGGACCGAGAATTCGGATCTTAGGTTCGACGGTTTGTGGAGCTGATGATCGGAGTTTTGATTCGGCAGCGTGCGAAGTTAGCGAGTGGATCCAGGCAACGGCGTTGCCGAATTGCTGGAGATTCATACCTCCAGTCGGATTCTCGCCGACCACGAAGACAATTAGTCCAGCGCTATATGGAGCGAGACTGCCTGGATCCGAATCGGCACAGACTTGCTTGGTCTTGCCTGGATTCTGCATGCCTTGGCACGGATTCGAATCGGAAGACGGGGGGAGTGCCTTGCGGAAAACCAGGACTCCTGGTTGTTTCTCTTGCGCCGCTGACAGTTCGTCGGCCCTCTGCTGGTCTTCAAGTCGATCATACGAACGGCTTTCATCGTTCCAGGGCAGCCAGGAGCCATCGTAGTTGTAGCCCTGGTCTTGGGCCCCCTGTTGCAGTGCCTCCGTTAGCCGATCGAACAGCAGAGAAAAGTGCGTATGGACCGGATCGGGCAGGGTAGCAATGATGTAAGTTAATTTTGCGGGCGGCGGTAAATGTGCGCCGGGCAGTCTGATCGACTTATCCGCCGGTTTCGGCGGATCGAAACACGAATCCGGAGGCGCCACAAATTTATCGGGAATGAATTCGGCGATTCGTTTTCCTATCTCCTTGCACGGCGAAATAGGCTCTAGCGGTGGTTTGGAGACCGCGTCATGGTCCCTCGTCTGAGAAGAACCCGTCGTGGGCAGCTCGCCCTTGCTGGAGGGCATGACAAACACGCCGACGACCGCAGCCAGTGCGAGGACTATCGCCCCAACTATCCCCGTGTTGCGATTCATTGCGCCCCCCGCGTCAAGAGGTATGCGTCCGGCCTGCGCACCAGCGGCGCCCGCAGGATGAGAAGGTGGCTACTCGGAATGTTGCAGAGCAACGGATGTTAGACCAAAACTCATGCCACGCACAAGATCATTCCAAACTTTGGTGGCTTGCCCCTTCCTCGGGGTTGGGTGACAGTCAAACTCGATGTTATCGGCCGATGCGGTTCGGCGTACGATTCATCGGCCGTCAAATAGCGACCCACATTAGAGGTTGGCTCTGACAGTTGTCCTGAAGTCCGCTTGTATAAGGCTTTACCAGAAGGCGCTAGCCTTGTCCCGAAGTCCGCTTGTATGAGGCTTTACCAGAAGGCGCTAGCCTCCATCGACTGCGATTTTCACACCCGGTGCGTTGTCCACACTCCCTCGCTTTTCCTTCGTTTTTTCGTTCAGGGTCTGCAGCGGGGGAGAGGCGCGAGACAGGAAGGCACTCGGTGGTAACCCGTGCAGGGCACAATCTAGAGCACAACACGGCCCAAACAAAGCCCAAGTTGCTGAATCAGAGCTTAGAGCTGCTGGATTCTCAATCTTCAAACCGGGGTTCGATTCCCGGTAGCGCTACCAAGCATCATCCGCTAAGATATGCTAAATCAGCGGGTTTCGTTTTTGCTCAAAAACTGCTCTGGCGGGTGCTACCGCTCAAAAAGCGCGTTCCGTGGCACACAAAATGGGTACATAGGCCTTTCGCTCGACACAGAGGGCAGTGTTCATGCGGCTTTGGTCGCTGCGCACTGCCGTTCAACTATTTCCGAGCGACACCCTCTGACACAACCCGACACCGGCAGGACTGGCAGGATTGCGACACAACCGGCCTTTGTGCTTGGTGCAATTGAACACGAAACGGGCATCGCAACTCCACAATGGCCGGCATCGCGGTGGCAAGGACGGCACCACAATCGTAACTACACCAAATTCTGATGTCTCACGCCTATGTGACCGCCCTCACAGCGGGGACCCTGCCCGGCATGAAACCATTACTTCCGGGAGAAAAGCGTCCCCACTTCATGGGTCTAATGACGCTTTGACGCACTATGAAAAAGGTGCTGATCCTGGGAGCCGCTGGCCGCGACTTCCACAACTTCAACGTAGTTTTTCGAAACCATCCTGAATTTCACGTCGTAGCTTTTACCGCCGCACAAATTCCTGACATCGATGGCCGCCGTTACCCCGCAGAATTGGCGGGCGAGCTGTATCCAAACGGCATCCCGATTCTCGTCGAGAACAGGATGGAGGAGATCATCCGCGACGAGCAGGTGAACCTGGTGGTCTTCTCCTATAGCGACGTCGCGCATGCGGCACTGATGCACCTGGCGTCGCGCGCGGTCGCCACCGGCGCCGATTTCTGGCTGCTGGGCGTAGAACGCACGCAACTGGTCGCGAAAGTGCCGGTGATTTCCGTTTGCGCGGTCCGCACCGGCTGCGGCAAGAGTCCGGTCTCACGCCGCATCGCCGCCGAGCTGCGCAGCATGGGCTGGAAGCCGGTCGTGGTCCGCCATCCCATGCCCTATGGCGATTTGGTGGCGCAGCGCGCACAGCGTTTCGCCACTCTGGCTGACCTGGATCGTTACCAGTGCACCATCGAGGAGCGCGAGGAATACGAGCCTCACATCATCGAGGGCACAACCGTCTACGCCGGAGTGGACTACGAAGAAGTTCTGCGGCATGCGGAACGCGAGGGCGACGTCATTCTGTGGGACGGCGGTAACAACGATACTTCTTTCTATCGCCCCGATCTTGACATTGTCGTTCTCGATCCCCATCGACCGGGACACGAGCTGGGCTACTATCCCGGCGAAGTGAACTTCCGCACCGCGCACGTTCT
>JBKQKT010000489.1:0-10360 GCA_052147365.1 Candidatus Korobacteraceae bacterium
TCGTTGCCGACGTGAATGGCGCGAGTGGCAAAGCCAGTATTGTTCTTCTTGGGCATAAGAGTTTAACCGCGGATTTCGCGGATCAGAAAATCCAACATCCATGTACCACGGAGACCACGAAGCTCACGGAGGGAAGAGAAGATAAACTCTCTGTGTTTTCCTTGACCTCCGTGGTGAAAAAGAATCCGCGTAATCTGCGTCAATCCGCGGTTGAATGCTTTTCGTTGAAGTGGAAAATGTCTTTCGACAAGTACCGTTCGGCGGAATCGGGAATCAACGTCGCCACGCGCTTGCCAGGGCCTAAGCGCCGCGCAATGCCGATGGCGGCGAAGACGGCTGCGCCCGCGCTCGATCCTGCGAGCACGCCTTCTATCGCCGCCAGCTTTTTCACCATGTCGAACGCATCGTGATCGCTCACGGCGATGATCTCGTCGGCGAGCGACAGGTCGCAAGTCTTGGGGATAAAGCTGGCGCCAATGCCTTCCACCTCGTGCTCGCCCTTAGGGCCGCCGCCCAGCACCGAGCCTTGCGTTTCCACCACGATTCCCAGCACGCCGGGATTGCGCTCCTTTAAGTAGCGCGTTACGCCAGTGAAAGTCCCGCCCGTCCCTGAGCCGATGACGACGGCATCAATCTGTCCACCCATCTGGTCGTAGAGTTCGCGGGCGGTGGTTTCGTAGTGGAAGTCGGGATTGTCCGGGTTCTCGAATTGTCCAGCGACGAAGGAGTTAGGAGTCCGGGCGGCGCGCTCTTTTACGTAATCAATGGCGCCGGTCATCCCGTCAGCCTGCGGCGTGCGCACTACCTCGGCGCCGAGGGCCTCCATCAACGTGACCTTCTCGATGGAGAAGCCTTCAGGAACGGCAAGCACGGTTTTGTAGCCGCGCCCCGAACCGATGAGCGCCAAGCCGACGCCAGTGTTGCCGGCGGTGGCTTCAAAGATGGTCGCGCCTGGCTGCAACCGGCCGTCCTTTTCCGCCTTGGTGATCATGCCCAGCGCGGCGCGGTCCTTGATGCTGCCGCCGGGATTCAGATACTCGAGTTTGGCATACAAATCGGCGGCGTCGGGTGGAACGATCTTTCGCAGATGTAGGATTGGGGTCTCGCCGACCAGTTCGGTGATGTCCTCGGCGACCCGGGGGCAAGTCATTTCGGCAGTCTTCATGAGTACCTTGAAAGCAACGTTCAAGGTTACGTGAAGCGCGAGAGATCGGTCAACGCGGCGTGTGTCACGGCTCCTGCTAGGAATCTGCCCTAGTTGAACGGCCTTCGCTGCCTTCTCAGGTCGGGAACTTCCTCATCCTCTTCGCGCATGCGCGGTTTCTCGCGCGGCGGCTGCTTCTCGCCGGCAGTGAAGGTGCGTTCCTCGCTGCGGCCGATGCGCTTGTGGGCGTACAGACCTTCCAGGATGAACTCGGCCCCGGACACCAGCATCTCTGACGGTTCCTTGCCGCTCAGGCCCAGGGCGCTGAGCTTGTCGAGCAGACCCTGGATGCTGCGCAGCTTGTGTAGCATCTCCTGTGCGCTGGCCGAGTCGCGCATCTGGATTTCTCCGCCGAGATCGAACCACTGCACCACCTGGTTCATGCTGGCGTTGCCGTGAAAATATTTGTCGTAGGTGCGAGCGACAGCGGAACGGATAATCTCACGCACTATGGTGTCGGCGCCTTTTAGTTCACCTTCGTACTCCAGTTCGAGCTTGCCGGTCATGGCGGGCATGGCGGCGTAGATGTCGCCGATGCGCGGCACCACCAGCTTCTCGCCCCAGCGGATGGCGCGCCGCTCGGCGTTGGAGATGACGTTTTCCATGGCGCTGATCGGCAGCCGCTGGCTCACGCCGGAGCGCTTGTCGATGCGCTTGTCTTCGCGCGCAACGAAGGCAATCTGTTCGATGACCTGGCTCACGAAGTTCGGGATCTGCAACTGGTGCCCGTTGCGCTCGGTCCACGCCTCCTGCGTGGTGATGGCGATGCCTTCCTCGATGGTGGCTGGGTAGTGGGTGCGAATCTCCGAGCCGATGCGGTCCTTCAGCGGCGTGATGATTTTGCCGCGCGCCGTATAGTCCTCGGGGTTGGCAGTGAACACCAGCGCCACGTCGAGCGGCATGCGCACCGGGTAGCCCTTAATCTGCACGTCGCCTTCCTGCATGATGTTGAACAGGCCGACCTGGATTTTGCCGGCCAGATCAGGCAATTCGTTGATGGCGAAGATGCCACGATTGGCGCGTGGCAGCAGTCCGTAGTGAACGGTGTACTCGCTGCCCAGGTCGTGTCCGCCCTTGGCGGCCTTGATGGGATCGATGTCGCCGATCAGGTCAGCGATGGTCACGTCCGGCGTCGCCAGCTTCTCCACGTAACGGTCTTCTGCGGCCAGGTACGCGATGGGCGCGTCGTCGGGATTGTTGGCCAGCAGTTCACGGCAGCCGCGGCAAATGGGCGCGTACGGATTGTCGTGGATCTCGCAGCCGCGAATATAGGGCAACTGCGGGTCAAGCAGCGAAGTCAGGGCGCGCAGGATGCGGCTCTTCGCCTGGCCTCGCAATCCCAGAAGAATGAAATTGTGCCGGGAGAGCACCGCGTTGACGATCTGGGGCACGACGGTGTCGTCGTAGCCGACGATGCCAGGGAACACGGCAGAGCCGGCGCGCACGCGGGCGATGAGATTGTCGCGCATCTCGTCCTTCACGCGGCGCTGGCGCACCTGCGACTCGGAAAACTGCTGGCTGCGACGAAGCTCACCCAAAGTCTGCGGAAGATTGCTCAAGGACGCGATACCTCCCAGGATCCCCGGCTGCCCGCGCTCATGCGACCAACCAGATGCTGCCTCCTGTGGTGTTTATTCTACGCCAGCAACGGCGAATCCTAATCTGCCGCGCAGAGGATAAAGGGTGCGACCCGCAATGTTGGCATTTAAGACCGCACCCTCTGTGGTTTGTGATAGTGGACGACCTCGCCTGACGGCAGGCCACCACTACCGTTACTGCACCATTAGCGACACCTGCGCGGAATGCATGACGGTTCCGGAAGTGCCGGTAATCAAGAAGTTGACGCTTCCGTTATTCATGTTGTTGTGGTTGGCTGCACTCGACCCACAGCCGCTCGCCATCAACAAGAGCAATGCGATCAGCAGCAGAGCGCCTGCAATCGCAATGCGTTTCAGCAGCCTCTTCTTCGAGTTCGTATCGCCCTCGGGAGTTGCGAATGCCAGACCGAACAACCCGATGCCCGAGAAAGGCAACCACATCGCGATGGGAGTGTAGCCCTGTGATACCGACAGCGTGAGCACAGACGTAGCACTGTTCGTTCCCGGGGTAATCGCATCCGGCGAGAACGCACAGGTTACACCAGCAGGCAGTCCTGAGCACGACAGGGTAATCGCGCTGTTGAAGCCTCCCACCGCATTGGCACTCACGCTGATGTTGGTTGCTCCCCCACGACTTACCGTGGCCGTGGTAGAGGAGAGCGAGAGCGAGAAATCCCCGGAGCTGACGGCCTGCGCCGCTTTCAAGGTGGCGAAGAGCCCGTGAGTTTGATCGGCGCCTCCAGCGGTGAGGTACAGGGTTTGCGCATCGCCGGAAGTCTGGCCAAACACCAGGCTCCATAGCCCGGGGTTAACCAGGGCATGCCCACCCGTGTCAGAAAGCTGACCAAGGAAGTTGCCATTTGCGTCGAACGCATTGATTGTGCCGTCGCCAAAATTGCCCACCAGCACGGCATTCGAGAACTGCCCGAAATTGGCTGGCGACAAAGCGACCCCCCAGGGAGCGTTCAGCATGCCCCCTGACGCAAATCTCCTGACGAAGTTTCCATTCATGTCGAAGATGTCAACCACACCATTACCCGCACCGATGACCGGGTCATGCTTCGGCCCGTCCTGCATCGCATAGGCTACAAATATCTGGTTGTTGATGATTTGTATCCCGTGCGGCGCGAAGCCTGCCGGAAGGGTAGGATCGGTGAACGAACCACCGAGAGAGGCAGGGCTGAACGCACGATCAAAAACATCCACCTTCCCGCTGCGGAAGTTCGCTGCCAGCAGAAAGTTGCCCGCGCCATTGCTTAGCAACGCGAGCCCTTTATAGACGGCGTCGGCGGCCGAGTTATCCACCACCTTAGTACCGACAATTCCCTGGCTCCAGCTCACTAGGATGCCATCCTCGCTGTCGAAGAGGAATTGTGCGCCCCCGAAATCACTGCCGAAAGAATTGGCCACGGTTCCGGTCGGACATCCCGGGTTACACGGATTGACAGATGCGGTGGGTATTTGCACGACCAGGGAATTCTTGTTGCCACTCGCATCGTAGAGCGTGGATGTTCCGCCGTTATTGTTCGCAATCCAGAAGGGCTGCCCCGGGAAGGAAGCAATGCCCCAGGGATTCGACAACTGGGAGTCGGTGTGCGCGGCGATACCGGCCGTATCAGCTACAAGGTTAGTTTGGCTATAGCCCAACTGCTGCGCCTGCGAGAAGGTGGCAATCGAGCCGAGGATTAGAAGCGTTAGATACCTTTTCATCTTGTTCTCCAGTTAGCGGGTAGCTACTGGAATAGACGCGACTCAATCACTTCGCCGCGTAAACAAGATGTCGATTGTTTGTCACTGAGTAGCTACACGGGATTCTGCGGACTGCTGGCGGAACTACTTTACCGACTGCACGCGCGACCGGAGGTTTCCGCTGCTTTCTTCGCGTTCCGCACCATCTCCAGACAGCGCCGCCGCGGCTTCAGCGTCCACCGAGCGCAAGCGCAAGTCGCGCTGCGGGAAGGGTACCTCGATGCCAGCCTCGGCAAGCAGCCGCATGACTTCGAGCGCGACCTCGCTCATCACCTTGACAGTGTTGCTTTCCTGCATCACCCAGAGGCGGAGTTCAAAATTCAGCGCGCTGTCGCCAAATCCCATGAAGAAAGCTTCGGGCGCTGGCGAGGTGAGCACGTCGGGGTGATGAATCGCCGGCCGCTCCAGCAACTCCTTCACCAGCTTCGCATCGCTGCCGTAGGCTACACCCACCGGCAGGTCCAGCCGCCGCCTGGACTCCGACAGTGTCCAGTTAGTCACATTGGCGGAGATGAAGCTGGCATTGGGAATGATGACCTCGGCGCCCTGGAAGGTCTGGACGGTGCTGGAGCGTATGCCGATGCGGGTCACGGTGCCGGTCAATCCGGTTTGAACCTCAACCACATCGCCGATACGGATGGGACGCTCGAATTGCAGGATCAAACCGGAGACAAAGTTGTTGATTATGTTCTGCAACCCGAATCCGACGCCGACGCCCAGAGCACCGGTAAGCACTGTGAACTTGTTGAGCGCCACGCCGCCCGCATTCACCGCAAACAGGAACACCAGCAGCAGAATCAGGTAATGCAGGGTGGTTGAAATTAGCTCCGGAACCCCGCGCTTCAAGTGCAGGCGCTTGAGAAATTCCTCCCGCAAGAGGAAACGAATCGCGCTAGAGATGGCATAACCAGCCACGAGAATGGCGAACAAGCCCACCACGCCACCGACGGTGATGTTGCTGGCACTGCCGGCGATGTTGAAATCCAGCAACGCCGCGATGCCGTTTTGGACTTCCTCACGAATGCCCATCAGGTCCAGGGTGGCGCCCACCCAGAGCAAGACGACGGCCAACTGCATTACGCGCGGTGTCCAGCGGGCAATGGCCGCTCGGTGCAGGCGCACGACCGCCAGTTGCTCGGCCGCTGGCGCCTCGAGAGCAGCCAGCAGCAGAAGGGAGAAGACGCGGTACGCTGTAAATGCCGCTAGCCCGATGAAGGTGCTGTAAATGCACAGTACGGATAGAAACTGCGCCAGCTTGTAATAGCCGAAGAGGTTTGCTACTTGCGCCAGTGCCAGGATTAGCACAGCCACGCGTGCGCTGAATAGGAGAAGCCTGTGGCGGACGCCCGTACTCTCGACCTCGGCAATGCGCTTCGGGCGGAGGAGATAGGCGAACAGCACTATCGCCGCCACGGAGCCAACGAACTGCACTTCGCGCTTGGTAGCAGGCGATAGCGTGATCCAGTTGAGGGCCGCGTTGAAGATATAGACCGCCACCAGGCAATACAACGGCATATGGGAATGCGGTTTCGTCAGGGGCGGCAACAACACAAGAATGGAAAAGAACGACAGCAGGATGGCGAGACCGATTAGCGGCAGAGGCGCGATAGGAGCAAGCAGGAAGGCCATCAGCAGCGGCGGCAGCAACCCGAGGGCAAGCCAGTGACGGGTAATCACCAGCGCCTGTTCTTGTAGCTCCCCGGAAGGCTCAATGCTGCGGGTGGCAGTGTGCAATCGGTATGCGGCGAGTAGTGAAAGCAGAAGCACAACGGCCAGTGCGACGAATATTCCCGAGTTCTCCTGCGCGAACGACTCGATGCCGATCACGCGTGCGCCGGAGTGGCGAAAGAAATCGGCCGGCTCCTCTTGTTGCCGCCGCAGAAAAACGTGCCACAGCGGCAGGCTGTCGCGTCGTAGCACGTGATCCTTCAATTCCCGTCGTGCTTGCGCCAGCCGGTCCAGCATATCGAGGGAAAGCTGGTGCTGATTGGCGGCGGTTACCTGCAGGTTAACAATCAGTCGCAATAGATCCTGGGCTTGTGCTTTCGCCGTCTGAATGCTCTTGACAGCATCGCGAATGACGTCGAGCGTTGGACCAAGGTCAGGTGTGGACTTGTATTCCTGAAGTGTTAAAGTCCATAGCGGTTGCAGAACCTCCAGTTGCTGCACAGCAGACTGCGCGCTATTGGCCCAATCCAACAGTAGCCGCCTCGTGTTGGCCCCGTCGGCTGAAACGGCATGCCAGTATGTCTCCTGTTCTCGCAGCTCCAGGGCACTGGGAGAAGCGGCCAGCAACTTCTCGAGTTCCTTCTGTTTGGCTTGCAATGAAGAATCACGTTCATCAAGCGTGGCCTTGATGGCATCGAGTTGCTCTCGCCCGGGTAGTTGGCCGTTGACCTCGCGCAGCAGGCGCATCAAGTCCTCCGCGCGCTTCGAGACCTCGGGTAAGGGTATGGCAGTTGGAGGCTGCGCTTCGGCAGGCGGGACGGGAGCCGGAGCACTTTGACTTGCCTGGGCTTGGCCCTTGCCCAGCAGCGCCCCCATAGGATTGACACTTTGGGCAACGGAAGATGCGCTCACGCAGAGTGCAACCAGCAAGAGGGGAAGCACGCGAAAAGGGCGGGCGCAGTGCGCAACACAGCCATTCCCGCGGCAGACATTGACCGGCGGGTGCGCAGATAGGGGACGCGGGAACATGCGTAGGCCTCATTATCGCCGATACACGTGCATCACAGCATTGGAATAGAGGAGACTGCTAGCCACTGACCACTAGCCACCAGTCCCTAATTCGTCCAGCATCGCCTCCATCTCAGAAAGGGCATGCTGGTTCCGGGTGCGGCGCGCGCATTCGATGCCATGCTGGAGCATCTGCTTCGCTTCGTCGTTGCGCTCGGCATGGGCGAGTGCCTGCGCGGCCATAAAGTACGCGTTGGTGTAATCGGGTTGCGAGGCGATTAGGAACTTAAACTCGGCTAGCGCGGCATCTGTCTCGCCCGCGCCCGAGTATTCCATGCCCAGCGCGTAACGCGCGAAGGTGTCGTTGGGGTTCGCTTCGAGAAGTTCTTTCAGCGCCGCCACGCGGCTCTGGTCGGGCATCGGTCTGATCTCCTATTTTCGAAGTCATAATACAGGAGTGGACAGCGCTCAGGCCGAGCCGGTAACGCGCTGCCGTGAATTACAATTGGCGTTTGACTCTTACCGCCTACGAGGATTTTGTGGCTTGTCCCTTCTTCATGCCGGACGAACGATTCACTTCTGACTGGCCTTTCCCGCAGCGGCTTCCGCTGGGCGCGGGATGGGCGGGTACGTGTACCGCTCCGGGATACGGCGGCGTGCGCCCGAGTGAAGAAGAGCTGAAATCAGGCTGCAATCTGGGTTATGCCAGGACGTGCGGCAGACTGCCGGCTGACCGCCACGCCGATGCAGTGCGCTTTGCGCTGGGTGAAGAACGCGACGGAATCCTGCGGGTGCTTTTCAGTTGCGAGCGCGAGTGCTTGCCCGCCGGTCATGGCGAACTCCTGTATGACACTGCAAGTGGCTCGTGGCTCCAGGGGCACGATGATGCGCGCGTACAGCGCATGGCGGAGTGTTATGTGCAGGCGCAGAGGGAGAGGCGGGGAAATTGCGGCGCTATCGGCGAGGGGATTCGGCCATGAAAAAGGGAGAATCGAAAACCGACGCATGTTTGGAGAAGGAGCGGGGCATTTGGATAATCCGCACGGAGAAAAAGTTACCAGCATCCATCGTAACTCGCGTCATCAGCCAGGTTCGAGAGGAGCGCTACAGGCTCTCGATAGGTCAAGAACACAACAAAACGCGCTGACTGGAACCTTGAAACCCGGAACTGATTTCAGGACACCATGAATTCCAACGCCGACAACCTGCGACCGAAGCCGGTGAGCGAGTCAAAATCCGAGATGATTGAGCTCGTCTTGCCCAACGACACCAACCCCCTGGGCGCGCTGCTGGGTGGCCGCCTCATGCACTGGATCGACCTCGCCGGAGCGCTGGCGGCGCATCGCCACTCGCACTCTTACGCAGTGACTGCCTCGATGGACCACATCGACTTCCTCGTTCCCGTGCACGTCGGTGACATGGTGATTCTGCAGTCGGCAGTCAACCGCGCATTCCACACTTCAATGGAAGTCGGCGTCCGGGTTCTGGTGGAGAATTACATCTCGGCCTCGCGCCAAAAAGTTGCGACAGCATATCTCACGTTCGTCGCTGTGGACCGGCACGGACGACGTTTGCAAGTCCCGCCCGTGATTCCTGAGACCGAGGAAGAGCAGCGCCGCTATGAAGGCGCGTTGCGGCGTCGCGATAGCGCCCGGGCCGAGCGTGAACGCAGGGCAACAGACAGAGGAGCGAGGGAAGAGTGATGGGAAAGGTCCGCGTGACCACCTTGTGCCTGCTGGTTGTGATGTCCTCCTTCAGCCTTGCCCACCAGAAGGAAAGTGAGACGCAAGCCGTCGAAAAATCGGGAACGTTAAAACCATCCGAGGGACAAAAATCCGGCGAGCCGCAGAAAGAAGCCCAGAAAGAGACTCCGCCCGTCATCACCCACCATGAGATCCACGTCGGCGGGAGAGTCCTGCATTACACGGCGACGACCGGCCTCATGCCTCTCCGCAACAGCGAGACCGACGAAATTGAGGCCAACATCTTCTTCATGGCCTACACGCTCGACAACGCCGGTCCACGGCGTCCGCTGATGTTCTCCTTCAACGGCGGACCGGGTTCGGCATCGGTATGGCTGCACCTCGGCGCTATCGGCCCGCGCCGCGTAAGAATGCTGCCCGACGGCGGCATGCCTGCGCCGCCGTTCGAGTTGATCGACAATCAGCAGACCTGGCTCGACCAGACGGATCTGGTCTTTATCGATCCTGTGGGCACCGGCTACAGCCGCGCTACCAAGAAAGAATTTGCCAAGAAATTCTTCGGCGTGAAGGGCGACATCGCCTCGGTCGGCGAATTCATCCGTCTGTACCTCAGCCGCTATGAGCGCTGGACCTCGCCGCTGTTCCTGGTAGGGGAGAGCTACGGCACTACGCGCGCTGCCGGACTAAGTGGCTACCTGATCGGACGCGGCGTCGCGCTCAGCGGCGTAGTACTGGTTTCCTCGGTGCTGAACTTTGAAACTCTGGGATTCGGCAGCGGCAACGACCTGCCGTACATCCTGTATTTCCCCAGCTACACTTCCACCGCCTGGTATCACAAGAAGCTGCCAGCGGATTTGCAGCAGCGCGACCTGCAAAGCGTGTTACACGACTCTGAGCAGTTTGCCGCTGGCCCCTATGCAGCATCGTTAGGCAAGGGCGACAGCCTTACGCCGCAGGAGCGCGACAGCCTCATCGAACAAGTAAGCCGCTTCACCGGCTTAGAGCGTTCTGTCGTGTCGGAGCACAACATGCGCATCAGCCAGGGCGTCTTCTGCCACGAATTGCTGCGCAGCCAGCGCTTGCAGGTGGGGCGCCTCGACAGCCGCTTCACCGCGCCCGATATCTCCGAGATGCGTGTCGAAGGCTACTACGATCCCTCGGAGTCCGTCATTCGCCCGCCCTTCACCGCCACCTTCAACAACTATGTGCGCAGCGATCTCGGCTACAAGAGCGATCTGGAGTATTACATCCTAGGTGGCGGCGTCGGCGAGTGGGATTGGGGCTCGGCGATTCAGGGCTTTCCCGAGACCAGCGAGGCGCTGCGTCTGGCATTCGTCAAGAATCCGTATATGAAGCTGTTTGTGGCTTCGGGATATTACGACCTGGCTACGCCCTATTTCGCCACGCAGTACACGCTGAGCCACATGAAT
>JBKQKT010000490.1:0-15289 GCA_052147365.1 Candidatus Korobacteraceae bacterium
TACTGGGGAAATCGGGAGGCTACCGATCGGGTACTCAGGCCTAATCCGCTTCTGCCGCCGGAATTGGGAGACTGCGAGAAGGTCTGTTATTCCGGTGATCTGGTAAAGATGGATGAGGATGGTTTCCTCTATTATGTCGGCCGCCGCGACACCATGATCAAGTCGTCAGGCTATCGCATCAGTCCTACCGAGGTGGAAGAGGTCCTCTTTCAGACTGGCAAGATTCGACAGGCAGCGGTAATTGGCATCCCCGATGAGGTGCTTGGCCAAACCATCAAGGCGTTTATTGTTGCCAAGGACGGCGCGCAGCTCGATTGTGATGCCATCCAGGATTTTTGCGTGGAGAAGATGCCGCGCCACATGGTCCCGAAGCAGTTTGAAGTCATGACGGAGCTGCCCAAAACTTCAAGCGGAAAGGTGGATTATCCGGCGCTTCGCCGTCGTGAGGGCCTCTAACCCGCCATGCAACTGGTACCTGGCATCGAGGAATCCTTTTCCGCCTCCAACGGCGAGTTGCAGATCGGCGGCGTTCCGATCACCAGGCTCGCTGAGGAATTCGGCACCCCCGTGTTCGTCTATGACGAAGCTGTCATGCAGCGAAAATGGGATGCATTGCGCGCGACGTTCCCTCCGCGCTTCCAGATTTATTATTCCGTGAAAGCCAATCCAAACCTCAACATCCTGGCGTTTTTTCTGGCGCAAGGGGCCGGCTTGGAAATCGCTTCGGCGGGTGAACTGTGTCAGGCGCGGGAAGCAGGTTGCGCTCCCGGGCGCATTCTGTTTGCCGGTCCGGGAAAGACGCAGGAGGAGCTCCGAATGGCGCTTACGGAAGGCGTCGGGGAAATCCATGCGGAGTCTATGCTCGAGCTGGAGCGGATTGCCAGCATTGCGGGAGGTTTGCACCGCAAAGCCCCGGTCGCCATCAGAGTCAACCCCGAAGCCGACGCGCAAGGCGGAGCTATGCGCATGGGAGGCAAACCTGCACCGTTTGGAATCGACGAGGAATTACTGGATGCGGCTTTGGATTTTGCCTTATCCCAGCCATCCATTGAGTTCCGGGGCATCCACCTCTTTACCGGCACGCAGATTCTGGATAGCGAAGTTTTGCTGACCCAATATCGAAAAGGCTTACAGATTGCGGAGCGCGTTGCCGCGCGTTTGGGCCAACCCCTCCACAGTCTTGACTTTGGAGGGGGGCTGGGCGTCCCGTACTTCCCACATGAGCAGCCCCTGGATATGGCGATGCTCAAAACGGGTCTCGCTAATCTGGAAGGCGAGATTGCCGTCGATCCAGGACTTGCCCGGACCAGACTTGTTATTGAGCCCGGCCGATACTTAATTGCGGAGGCGGGCGTCTACCTCACGCGTGTTCTCGATGTAAAGATTTCACGCGGCAAGAAGTTCGTAATTCTGGACGGTGGGATGAATCATCATCTGGCCGCTTCCGGCAATCTCGGCCAAACTATCAAGCGGAATTTTCCCATCGCAATTGCAACCAAGTGGGGACAACCAGATGAGGAGACCGTTGAAATTGTTGGACCGCTCTGCACGCCATTAGACGCGCTGGGCCGCGCTGTAGCCTTGCCGCGCGTTGAAGTCGGCGATCTCATGGCGATATTTCAGTCCGGCGCCTACGCCCGAGCGGCCAGTCCACTCGGATTCCTGAGCCATCCCTCGCCGCCGGAAGTGATGGCCCACCTAGGCCGGGCGCGATTGATTCGCCAACGCGGAGAATCTTCCGACTACGTTCGCGATATCCAATTCGTTTGCGAGCCTCTTGTCGCCCGCCAGGATGGATGATTGAAGCCCGTGAGCGCTTCTTCCTGCCACCCGTCCTCTGAACAAGCTAACGTTCCCGATCATTCACCTCCGTCCGGAATCCGCGGACGCGTTCTTTTCGTTGCTTACCACTTTCCGCCCCAGGCAGGGAGCAGTGGATTGTTGCGGTCGCTGAAATTCTGCCGGTACCTGCCTGAATTCGGCTGGTCGCCCACTGTGCTCACAATTAGTCCTCGCGCCTACGAGCGAACGGACAATTCACAGTTGGCTGAGGTTCCCTCCTCTGTGAATGTCACCCGGGCATTTGGGCTAGATTCCCAGCGTCATCTCGCGCTGGGCGGCCGCTACTTAGATATCACAGCGCTCCCCGATCGCTGGGTGACCTGGCTCGCCGGAGCACTTCCTGCGGGACTGAATGCCATCAGAAAGCGCAAGATTGACATTATCTTCACAACATACCCGATCGCCACCGCTGTTCTGCTCGGATATTTCTTGCACGTCCTCAGCGGCAAGCCCTGGATCGTGGATTTCCGCGATTCCATGACCGAAGAGGGTTATCCGGTTGACCGCCTTAGGCGAACCATCTATCAGTGGATCGAGCGCAAGGCAATTAAGCATGGATCGCGGTTTCTGTTCACTGCTCCCGCTGCTATTCGCATGTACCTCGGGCGCTATCCCCAACTCCGACCCGATCAGTGCATCTTCCTGCCGAATGGCTACGACGAACCAGACTTTGCAGGTCTGGTTCCGACGCGGACAAACAACACGCGGGTACGATTGCTCCATTCCGGGCTCATCTATCCTTGGGAGCGGGACCCGCGCCCATTTTTCCGCGCCCTGGCAAAGCTGAAAGTAGAAGGGCAGATAAGCCCGGATACCCTTTCAATTGACCTCAGGGCATGTGGATCCGAAGCTGAGTACCGAAAGGACGTTGAAGAGCTCGGAATCCAGGACTTGGTTCACTTCCTGCCCCATCTTCCCTATCACGATTCGCTCCAGGACGCCGCCGAAGCGGACTGTCTTCTCTTGTTGCAGGCCGCCTGCTGCGATCACCAGATACCGGCGAAAGCTTATGAGTACTTGCGCTTGAACAAGCCTATTCTCGCACTCACCACGCACAACGGTGACACGGCCAAGCTGCTCGCCGAAGCTGGAGGCGCAACCATCGTGGACATCGCTGACGAGAATGCCATCTGTTCCGCGCTACCCAGTTTCTTACGCAGCGTTCGGAGCCGAACTCATCCTCTTCCCAGAGCCACGGACGCCTATAGCCGCTACTCTCAGGCTCAGCGCCTGGCCGAGTGCATGAGCGGCGTAATAAGATCGTGAACTTCCTTAGCGGTAACCCGGACGCACCTTTCCTTCTTGGTCTCTGCAACCGTAGAATCACAGATTGCGCAACCAACCACAGCAATCCGAATCGAAGCCTGGCCGATCTTCGGTTCTGTTGAGGGTCGCGATCACCCTCGTCCTAGTTGCATCCGTTCTCGGCGCGGTCCTCTGGCGGTCGTCCGCAGGAACGGCGGCCCGGCAGGTCGCAACCATTCAGCCCGCGACCTATGTCGGCGCGGAACGTTGCGCTGCGTGTCACGAGGAGCAGACGAAACTCTGGCGCACCTCCCATCATGCCCAGGCGATGCAAGTGGCAAGCGCCTCCACCGTTCTTGGGAACTTCGGCGACACACACTTCATGAAGGACGGCGTTACATCCACGTTCTTCAAAAAGGATGTCCGGTTCCACGTCAATACCGACGGCCCCGACGGTAAGCTGCAGGATTTCGATCTACCTTATACCTTCGGTGTTTCTCCGTTGCAGCAGTATCTGATTCCCTTGTCCAACGGTCGTTTGCAGGCCTTCACCGTGGCTTGGGATTCGCGAAGCAAGGAGCAAGCAGGCCAGCGCTGGTTCGACCTTTATCCCGGGCAGAAGATAATGCCTTCCGATCCACTGCACTGGACTGGGCGCAACCTGACCTGGAACTACATGTGTGCCGACTGCCATTCGACCAACCTGCGCAAGAACTACGACCTCGCAAAAGACAGCTATGCGACCACGTGGTCGGATATCGATGTCTCCTGCGAATCCTGCCATGGTCCGGGCTCTAATCACGTGGATTGGGCGCAGACACATAAAAAAAGCCCTTACACGAGCGGCGTCGCGAAGGGCTTGGTTGTTAACCTTAAGCCCGCGAGCGGAGCCTGGTCGGTTTCAGAGCCCGAGACCGGAACCATGCATTGGAAGGGGCAGACTCGTTCGCACAACGAAATCAATACCTGCGCGCCTTGTCATTCCCGGCGCCACAGCATCACAACTGACTACCAGCCGGGTCAGCCTTACCTTGACGCCTACGTTCCGAGCCTTCTGGAGGAAGGCGTCTATTACGCCGACGGCCAAATCCTGGAAGAAGACTACGAGTGGGGCTCGTTCCTCCAGAGCAAGATGTACCACCAGGGCGTCACCTGCTCCGACTGCCATGATCCGCACAGCGCGAAGCTGCCACCGGTGAATCTGAACGCGGTATGCGGAAAGTGTCACTCGCTCGCCAAATTTGGCACAGAGCAGCATCATCACCACAAAACGGACAGCGCGGGAGCGCTGTGCGTCAACTGCCATATGCCAACCCACACCTACATGGTCGTAGACGTCCGGCGCGACCACAGCTTCCGCGTGCCTCGTCCCGACTTGTCCATCGCCTACGGAACGCCGAACGCCTGCAACCAATGCCACAAGGGCAAGTCGGACAGTTGGACCGCCGAGACGGTCGCGAAATGGTACGGCCCGAACCGCCGGCAGGAGCCTCAGTTCGTCGCTGCTCTTGACGCCGGCCGTCGCGGACTGCCGAGCGCCGAGAAGTCTCTGACTACTCTAATCACCGACTCCGCGCAGCCCGGCATCGCGCGCGCCACTGCCCTGAACCTACTTTCAGAATACCTCACTCCTTCGTCGGTTCCCGCAGTGCACTCCGCGCTCGGCGACGGCGACGCACTGGTTCGCCGCGAGGCCGTGAGGGCGCTGGAGCCGCTTCCTCCACAGGACCGGGTTTCCCTGGCCGCTCCGCTGCTGACCGATCCCATTCGCTCCGTCCGCATCGAAGCCGCTCGCCTCCTGGCTGGAACGCAGCCTGAACTCCTACAGGGAAGCCAGAAGACGGCACTCGATCGCGCTATCTCGGAACTCATTACCAGCGAGATGGCTGCGGCCGAGCGTCCTGAGAGCCATGTCAACCTCGCGCTGCTCTATGTCCAGATGGGCCGCCCGAACGACGCTGAAAATGAGTTGCATACCGCCCTCCGTCTCGATCCCATCTACGTTCCCGCCATGGTCAACCTTGCCGACCTCTACCGCGCAGAGAACCGCGACGACGAAGGTCAGCGCTGGCTGGAGAAGGCGGTCGCCGCGGCACCCAGCGCTGCCGAGCCCATTCATGCTCTCGGGCTGCTGAAGGTTCGGCAAAAGCAATATGGCGAGGCGCTCGGACTGCTGGCGAAGGCGGCAATACTGCAGCCTGCCAACGTTCGTTATAGCTATGTCTATGCGGTAGCTCTAAACTCCACTGGACAGCCCGACCAGGCAATCGCGATCTTGCAGCAAGCCCACCAGCGGCGCCCCGCCGACCGACAGGTGCTGCAGGGGCTAATCGCCTTCGAGCGGGATAAAGGCGACCTGCCGTCGGCGGTCGCTTACGCGCAGCAGCTGGTGCAGCTCACGCCCGACGACCCCAACGCCAAGGCGCTGCTCTCCAGTCTGCAGGCACAAGCACGTTGAGTGTCAGGCTTGGAGTGCGTCGCGGTGGGTGGCTAGTCTGGCGCGATGAAGCGGTGCTTCATTAAGCAACCAGTAAGAACGGGAGTTTCAATCGGGGTTTTCCTTTAATGAAAAAAAGCCGGAGCATTATGCTCCGGCTTTGTGGTTATTGGGGGTGACTAAAATCAGATGCCGAGCTTGCGGCGTGCAAAGCCCGCCACAGCAATAACTCCCAGCCCAAGCATGCTCAAGGTACTGGGTTCAGGGGTTGTTCCTGCTTCTGAGAAGTTGTTCGACACCAGAGACAGCGAGGCGTCTCCATTCGTGCCGGCCTGTAGCGTTATGCCTTCCTGCAGATCGACTTCGCTCACTCCTGCGAAACTGGCGCTGTCATTCAGCTTAGACCCGGAACTGCCGTCGAAGACGCTCAGGGTCAGGACTTGTCCACCGCTGCACGTTGGCAGCATCGCTCCCAAACAAGCGGTTTCGGAGACTCCGATGAAACCAGTCCCATTAAACGACAAAGCCCCAATCGAAAGGCTGAGGTCGTTGATCAGCGCCCCGCCCGGATTGACGTTCACGGAATATTGGATCGTGGAGTTCTCTTCCAAAATTCCCGAACTGGTTGACGCAAACCACCCGGCGCTGAACTGAAATCCCGGATTTCCCGATGTGGTAATTGGGGTTACCGCTACCCCCCCGGCAGGAATCCCAAAACCCGGTGGATTGGAAGTTGCCGAATACATGAAATTAGCGAAGGTCTTGTCCCCGATTCCGCAATCGAATCCAGAAACGATGTAGACATCGTAAGTTGATGTCGGACAAGGGTTAACGTCTGCGAACCCGGCCAGCGTAGCCCCCAGGACCACGAATAGCGCAAACACGGCTTTTTTCATATTCTCTTTTCACCCATACGTGAAACGTGTTGACCTTCTACCGCGAGTGCAAGACAAGCCTAGCCTTGGGACGCAACACGTCCCGAGCTATGGCACGCCTAGGAAGTGCAATTCTCCTTCCAGACTACTAGAATGTAATCTGCTCATAACAAAGGGCCAAATCTCAACTGGCGGACTTGAAGTTGCAAGTCATTGCACTATGTGAGTAAGTCATTTCTCCTTAGCTAGTTAGGGCTGCACCACAACGCAGTCAGCTTCCACAGACAAATAATCCCCGTCTTCCGTAACCGAGCAGGGACGGAACTGCACTTGCTATTGGGCTTAACGGTGTAAATCCCCGGATGCATGATGCATTGCCCCTCTCGGGATCCCCGCACCCCCGGGAGAAATCGATTGGAGCATCCTCACTATGCAACTGCAGCCTGAGCAGTTGTAGTTTTCAGCTGCGAAGCGGAACGGCGTGCCATGCCAATTGCAGCGAGGTGCGCTTGCTAAATTCCTTACTTGACGGGAATGCCACGAAAGGGTTACGTATGTGTTAACTATCTGCCGTTGAGGTGGCATGCAACGCCTTTGACCAAAGAGTCCTTAGCTGCCGATGTTTTCGACCGTCTGCAGAAAGCGACCGGCGCTCCTGCAGAGTTGGCTGGCCTGTGCAGGGATTATCTTGCCGAAGCTCGCAGCACTCTGGGGCAGTTGCGCGGCGCGCTGGCCCAGGAAGATGCAGGGTGGTTCCGCGATCGGGCGCACTATTTGCGAGGCAGCAGTCTTGTACTTGGAGCGACCGCGGTTGCTCGATGTTGCGCGGACTTGGAACGGATGGGCCGCGAATCTGATTTACGCGATGCTTCGCCCCTGCTGGACCAGGCCTCAGCGGCGCTCGATGAATTACAAGTCGAATTGACAAGGCGGCTCGGACCGTCCGTGGTTCCGGTCGAAGGCTCAGCAGCGTAGCAAGCACACTTTGTTGGAGTGGGGGACTCATATTGGCCGCGCCCATTAAAGTACTGATTGCCGACGACCATCCCGTGGTCCGTGTGGGTCTGCGCAACATGCTGCAGTCCGATAGCCGGGTGAAGGTCATCGCCGAAGCCAAAGATGGCATTGAAGCGCTGCACATGGTCCGCACTCTCCGTCCCGACATCCTGCTCCTCGATCTCGCCATGCCGAGATTGCCGGGTATGGATGCCTTGCGCGAGCTGACCAGCGAAACCACGACCACACGCACTATTGTCCTCACGGCTTTCATCGACAAGCGTCAGGTTCTGGAGGCTTTGCAACTCGGCGCCCGTGGCGTCGTTCTGAAGGATGCCATTGTCGATCACCTCTCCGCCTGCATTGGTGCCGTGATGCAGGGGCAGTACTGGCTGGAAGGCCGCCCCGTGCAGAACCTTGTCCAGGTGCTGCGCGACCTCGCTGCGCAAACTGCTCCGCCTCCCCGCAAGACCTTTGGTCTGACGGGGCGCGAGCTCGAGGTCGTGGGCTTGATTACCGAAGGAAGCACCAACAAGCACATCGCCCAAACCTTCGGCATTAGCGAAGAAACCGTCAAGCGCCACCTGACCAATATCTTCAACAAGCTGGGGGTCGGCAACCGCCTGGAGCTGGCACTGTTCGCTCTGAACCATAATCTCCTGCCGCCCGAGGTAGCCAGCGAACCGGGCCAGTAACTTCGACACCACACATATTCAAGTCCCGGCCAGTTACTCTTCTGCTTCTGGCACCATAAGGCACTTCCCTGCGCAGCCCCGGCCAGCTACCGTAAGGTAGAGCAATCTCTATGGATGACGCGCACAAGTGGGGCACCGAACTGAATTCGCTTCGCCTGCTGGAAGCGGTGCTGTGTGCTGACTGCGAAATCATCAGCAACAGCGCTGGCGACAGGTGCGAGATTTGCGGCAGCCCTTCGTTGCTGAGCTTGGGGCGCGTACTCGGCGGGAGCGTTGAAGGCCAGCGCGCTGTCTTGGTCCAAAGCGACAGCAATCACGTGCGTAACGGATTCACCGTGCTGGTAAATCCGGGCGCAACCAGCATTCTGCAGCAGCGCCGGCGACGCCGCGGTTAGGGAGTCCTGTCACGGACCCGGAATTAGCGTCCATCATCCCAGCGGCTACATCTCATATCTGACACTCGAGGCATGAGGTTCGTATGAGCCATGATGAGGCGCTTCGTCAACAACTTGCGAAGGTAGTTGACTGGGGTGAGGCGCATGCCGATTTTCACGCGGCGGTTGACAGCTTCCCTGCCAAACTGCGCGGTCGCGTGCCGGACGGATTTCCCTATTCGGCGTGGCAGTTGCTGGAGCACATCCGGCTCGCGCTGTGGGACATTCTGGAGTTCAGCCGCAATGCCCGGCACAAGTCGCCCAAGTGGCCGGAAGGGTACTGGCCTAAAACGAAGGCGCCGCCGAGCGACGACGCCTGGGACCAGAGCGTGGAAGCAGTCGCCGACCATCTTGAGGCAATGCGCAAGCTGGTCATCGATCCTTCTCGCGACCTGTTTGCACCGCTGCCTCACGGAACAGGCCAGACGCTGCTGCGGGAAGCGCTCCTCGTTGGCGACCACAATGCGTATCACCTGGGACAGCTGGTGCTGCTGCGGAAGGCGCTGGACGCCTGGCCGGGATAGGCGACACCGCTTCGCTTGGGCTACTTTCTCTGCTCCAGTTTCACGCTGGCGGTAATAGGCTGGCCGTCGCGTAGAACCTTCACCTCTACCACCTGGCCCACTTTGCTCCGGCGTAGTGCGTCCGTAAAGTCGTACAGGTTGTGAATGGGCTTGTTGTCGAACTGCACCAGGATGTCGCCGGCCTTCAGGCCAGCTTTGGCAGCGGGTGACCCTGGGCGCACGTCGGAGAAGCGCACTCCGTCCTTGACCTCACCGAAATCCGGTATCGAGCCGAAGTAGGGACCATAACCTCCTCCGCCGCCGGAAATCCCGCCGACCGGTTTGTCTTCAACCACGGTGATGAACGCCGGAGGTCCCGGTGCCGAGACCAACTGCAACGCCACGTCGGCTACCATGTCAAGCAGTTGCGCCGCCGAGGGCGCATTGATCTTGTCCCAGGTATCGGACGGCTTGTGATAGTCCGCATGCAGGCCAGAAAAGAAGAACAGCACCGGAATTTTTCTCGCGACAAACGAGGTGTGATCGCTGGCCGAATATCCGCCCGCGGAGTATTCAATCTTGAAGTCCGACCTGGATTGCTTCTGCGCCTGCTCCAGGACCGACTTGAACGTCGAGCCTGTTCCCACTCCGCCGATGTAAACCTTGTTGTCCTTGATGCGGCCAATCATGTCCATGTTCAGCATGGCGATGCATTTGTCCAGCGGGAGCGTCGGCTCTTTCACCCACTCCGCCGAACCCAGCAGTCCGAGCTCTTCTCCGGAGAACGACGCGAACAGAATGCCGCGATCAAGCCGCCCCTTCAGTGGCGCGAACATGCGCGCCAGCTCCAGCACGCCGGCAGTTCCCGACGCATTGTCGTCGGCGCCGGGATGGATTTGCCCGATTTGCGAAGGCGCCAGCGAGTTGGAATCGCCCCGGCCGAGGTGGTCGTAGTGCGCGCCGATAATGATGTATTCGTTGGTCTTGCCGGGGAGATACGCTAGCACGTTATTCACACGGGCATGAGTCGCCTCGATGTCAACTTTCAGCGCTAGTCGCAGCGTCTGCGGAAAAGCAAACGATGCCGGCTTGCCCAGGTGGTTGATTTGTTGTTGGATCTCGGCCAGCGACTTGCCGGCAGCCTGAAACCAGCTTTCGGCGACCGCGTTCTTCACTTGCAGCAACATAATGCCAACATCTTGCGGACCGCTTACGCTGCCGAAGCGCATCAGCAAATCTTCTTCGCCCTCGCCTAGCTTTCCATTAATGAACACGACCGCCTTGGCACCGTGGTTGCGTGCGTTGATCGCCTTGGTAACGAGCTGCGAATGTTGCGTCAGCCCCTGGTGACCGCTCTTTTCCCCGAATATGTCGGGTTCATAACGGAGCACCAGCACGATCTTGTCCTTCACATCCACGCCGGAATAATCGTCATACTGAAATTCGTCGGCCGAAGCGCCGTACCCCACGAATACGACGGGGCCAGTAACCGTGCCCGAGGACGAAAAGCTTGTCGGAACAAAGTCCGTGTTGAGCACCAGCGTCTGCTTCTTGCCGCCGATTTCCTCGGTCAGGCTGTTGTCCGATTTCAGCTTCGCCCCAGTCGTGACTGTGAACGGCTGGAAATATCCGTTGGTGCCCGCCGGTTGCAGTCCGAGTGTCTTGTAGCGGTGCTCGAGGTACTTCGAGGCCTTCTCCAGTCCCTTGGTTCCTGCGCCGCGTCCTTCCATGTCAGGAGCAGCGAGCGTCTTGATGTCGTTGAGATAGAGCTGAGGATTGGCTGGGCCGACTGAGGTGGTCGTCGCCGTCGCCAGCAGAGCGAAGGCCAGCACCAGTGCCAGCACGCTACGGCGGATTCGTGCTGCGTCAGACTTCGACACGCGGGAGCGCGCCAGGAGTGCAATCATCTTGACCATCGGTAAACGAATCGTATTGATGAGGAAACAAGCCTGTCAACGGGCGGCGACTGGTCGGGTATGGACTTTCCGATTCCGGTTCGTGCCCCTAAGCACGGCACCGCCTCCCGCCCCATCTAGCACCATCCTGCATACCCTCTCCACATAACTCTCACTCAGCTCGGCGTGACGAATGAGAAAACGCATGTAGATTGAGCCATACAGAATATCTAGTACGAGATCGAGGTCGAGGTTGCGGGGCAGTTCGCCGCGCTCGATCCCACGGCGAAGGGTCTTGTAGGCTTCCTGACGTCGCGGCCACAGGAAACCTTCGCGAAAGGCTTCCAGCAGCTCGGGGTCAGACTGGCCGCCGCCTAACAACGCAGCCACGATACGCCCTCGCCGGCCCCGGAAGATGGTGATGACCTGCTTCATCTGCAGGCTCATGTCGTGATAGACCGACCCGGTATCGGGAAAGTGGAGCTTGTGTTCGGTACTGGAGGCGAAGGCATCAACCACCAGCGCGCCTTTGTTGGGCCACCAGCGGTAGACGGTCGCTTTACCGACGCCGGCATCCCCAGCAATCGCTTCGATCGTGAGTTCAGGAAACCCGGTGTGCTGCAGCAGCTTCAGCGTACTGCGAAGAATAGCCCGGCGGGCATCCTCGCTTCGCGGGCGACCCGGCGAGCGCTTTGCCCCGTTGTTCTGCGACTCGTGCACAGAAACCATTTGCCGCATGGCTTTACCATAGCATATATTGAATCCAATACGTACCGTATCGAATCGAAGAATTTTGCCGTTTCCTCGGCGGTACGCGCGAACGGGGCACTGATGTGGCCCCGAGTGGAGTTGTCCCCGACCGATGTGGATTGTTGCCCTCGCTCTTCGGCGTCCTTATACCTTCGTCGTGATGGCGCTGGTCCTTATCATCTTGACGCCCATCGTCATTCTGCGCACTCCGATTGACATCTTCCCTGACATCAATATTCCCGTCATCAGCGTTATCTGGTTCTACGGCGGTTTTGCGCCCGCCGAGATGGCCGACCGCATCATCACTAATGCGGAGCGCGGCATCACCATCACCGTCAACGACATCGAGCACATCGAATCACAGTCGGTCAATGGAGTTGGCGTCATCAAGATCTTCTTCCGGCAGGGGGCGAACATCCAGACGGCGCTGGCGGAAACGACGGGCATGATGCAGGTCACACTGCGGGGCCTGCCGCCGGGGACAACGCCGCCGCTGATCATCACCTACTCCGCCAACTCCACGCCCATCGTCCAACTCGGCCTCAGCAGCAAGACCCTGGCTGAGCAACAACTGTTTGATCTGGGGCAGAACTTCCTGCGCACCCAGTTGGCAACCGTGCACGGCGCCGCCACGCCCTATCCCTACGGCGGCAAGATACGGCAGGTGCAGGTGGACCTGGACGTACCGAGGTTACAGGCCAACGGGCTGTCTCCCACTGACATCGTCAATGCCATCGGGGCGCAGAACCTCATTACGCCCTCGGGTTCGGCCAAGGTTGGACCACTCGAATATCAAGTGGAGATGAACAGCTCGCCGCGGACGATTGCCGAGCTTAATGACCTGCCGGTCAAGACGGTAAACGGCTCTACCATCTACATGCGGGACGTCGCTCACATCCGCGACGGATTTGCGCCGCAAACCAACATCGTGCGCCAGGATGGCGTGCGCGGCACGCTCATGTCAATTTACAAAATCGGTAGCGCCTCCACGCTTGACATTGTGCAGGCTGTGAGAAACATGATACCGATCGCGGCGCAGTCGCTCCCCAAAGACGTCACCATCAAACCGCTGTTCGATCAATCGCTGTTCGTCCGAGCCTCCATCAACGGTGTGATCCGCGAGGCTTTGATTGCTGCCGCGCTGACCGCGACCATGATCCTTCTATTCCTCGGTGACTGGCGGCCTACCATCGTGATCTCCATCTCGATTCCGCTCTCGATCTTCGTCTCGGTGATCACCCTGAGCGCGCTGGGCGAAACCATTAACATCATGACTCTGGGAGGCCTGGCCCTGGCAGTTGGCATTCTGGTGGATGATGCGACCGTGGAGATTGAAAACATCGAGCGAAACCTCGCTCAGGGCAAGGAGATGAAACAGGCCATCCTGGACGGCGCATCCCAGATCGCTGTTCCTGCGTTCGTCTCGACGCTCTCTGTCTGCATTGTGTTTGTGCCCATGTTCTTCCTTACCGGCGTGGCGCGCTATCTGTTTGTGCCGCTGGCGGAAGCCGTGGTGTTCGCCATGCTGGCTTCGTACTTCCTGTCGCGCACCCTGATTCCGACGCTGGTGATGTACATCATGCGCGGACACGAACATCGGGCGGCAGGCCCAAAGACCATCTTCGGGCGCTATCAGCGCGGCTTTGAGCGCGGCTTCGACAAATTCCGCAATGGCTACTACCAACTTCTCGAGACCACGCTTGGACACCGCAAACTGTTCGCGGCCTGCTTTCTCGCGTTCTGCATTCTCTCGATGGGGTTGGTGTTTTTCCTGGGCGAAGACTTCTTCCCTTCCGTTGACGCTGGCCTAATGCGGCTTCACATGCGGGCCCGCGCCGGGCTGCGCGTCGAAGAAACGGCCCGCCTGACCGATGATGTCGAGAAGTATCTGCGGCAGCAGATCCCCAAAGACGAGCTGGTGACCATCCTTGACAATATCGGCCTGCCTAATTCAGGTATCAATCTGTCCTACAGTAATTCCGGTGTGATCGGCAGCAGCGACGCCGAAATCCTGGTGGGATTGAATGAGGAGCATCACCATCCGACTGGTCAGTACATCCGCAAACTGCGCGAGGAGCTGCCCCGCCGCTTCCCCGGAGTGGAGTTCTTCTTCCAGCCTGCCGACATCGTCACCCAGATCCTGAACTTCGGTCTGCCGGCGCCCATCGACATCCAAATCACAGGCGCTGACATGCAAACCAACTATTTCATCGCTCATCAGATCGCCAACCGCGTGCGGCAGATCCCCGGCACCGCCGACGTTCACGTGCAGCAGCTGCTGACCTTGCCTACGCTCGACCTCAACATTGATCGCACCAAGGTCGCGCAGGTTGGCATGACCGCTCGCGATGTGGCGCAGAGCGTGCTGGTGTCGCTGAGTGGCAGTTTCCAGACCACTCCCAACTTCTGGCTGAATCCCAGAAACGGCGTCACCTACCAAGTCGCGGTACAGACTCCGCAGTACCACATGACTTCAATTCAGGATCTGATGGGGATGCCTATTAACAACTCCAACGTCCGGAATTATCAGGTGCTGAGCAACCTGGTAGACCTGACGCCTACAGCCACGCCAGCGGTGGTTTCGCATTACAATGTGCAGCCCGTGATTGACGTTTACATCAGCACTCAGGGCCGCGACCTGGGCGCCGTGGCCAAGGACACCTTCAAGGCCCTCAAACCTTTTGAGGAGCACCTGCCGCGTGGCACGCGCATTCTGGTGCGCGGGCAGGTCGAGACCATGCGCTCGTCGTTCGTGGGACTTGGAATCGGGCTGGTCATGGCCATAGTGCTCGTCTATTTTCTGATCGTCATAAACTTCCAGTCGTGGCTTGACCCGTTCATCATCATCACGGCGCTGCCCGGCGCGCTGGCGGGCATCTGCTGGATTCTGCTGCTGACCCACACTCGGCTCAGCGTTCCATCGCTCACCGGCGCAGTCATGTGCATGGGAGTAGCCACCGCCAACTCCATTCTGATGATCTCCTTTGCGCGCGACCGCATGAGGGCCGGGATTCCTGCAGTGCAGTCCGCGCTGGAGGCCGGCTACACGCGTATCCGGCCGGTCCTGATGACGGCGCTGGCCATGATCATCGGCATGTTGCCCATGTCGCTCGGTCTGGGCGAGGGCGGCGAACAGAATGCGCCGTTGGGGCGGGCTGTGATAGGCGGTCTGGTGTTCGCCACCGTGGCGACCTTGTTCTTGGTGCCGTCCATCTTTGCCATGATTCACGGTCACCGGGAAGCAAGACAAGCGGAGCTGAAACGGTCATAGAATGTTACGCACTGAGCAAGAAGCAACTTATATGGACTCACATTCAAACCCGGCAGTGTTGGACGATGAGCGCCACGCCGCGGAAATAACTCCGCCGCCCCCGCTTCCCCCCGCCACGCCACGCAAGGCGTTGCTGTTGATCGGACTGTTGGTGCTGCTGCTGGTCATTGGCGGTCTCATCGTCATGGCTCTGCGCATCCACGACAGCCTGGTGCTGGCGCGGGAGACTGAGCGCGAATCCATCCCCACGGTGGCCGTTGTTCATCCCACGGCAGAAAAGCCCAGCGAGGACTTGCTGCTTCCAGGTACCCTGCAGGCATATGAGGAGTCGCCAATTTACGCCCGC
>JBKQKT010000491.1:0-3764 GCA_052147365.1 Candidatus Korobacteraceae bacterium
CTCCGTCCTCCTTCGCCAGGCGCTGGGCCGCCTTCTGGATGGACACGGGAAGCCCGGATATTGTAGGTGACCAGGGCATCCGCCTCGCCGTTGATGGCTGCCTCCAGCATTACCGAGGGCGGTAAGAAACTGGACGCCCGACATGGGTTCAATCTACCGGCTCCTTAAGAGTGGCAGAGATAAATGTTCTTACAATGGTCTCCAGCCGCGTCTGTTACCCCGAGTGATGAAGTACCTTGGCGGCTAAATCCAGTTTTGATAAGTAACCTGTGGCGCGGCGCTGAAGCGCCGAACTACCGCAGGGTCGCCTACTGAATTGGCTGCGGTTTCTGCGCCATCAGCTCCGTAAAGCGTTTATCTTCACGCAAGCTGGCGAATTCGGCGTCGGTGTAGACCTTCTTGATGTTCTTGTAGCCTTCTTCCATCGCCTTGCGCAGATATTCGAGGGAGTGATCGATGTCGCCGGCCTGGGCGTACATCTTGGCGACCATGAAGGAGAAGGCAGCGCGGTCCTCGGGCGAGGTTGACTGCGCCATGACGCCGGTCTTGGAGACGCGCTCGAAGATATTCGGATCGAGCTTGTAAGCGGCTTGATACTCCACCGCAGCAGTTTTGTAATTGTGCATGGCAAAGTACGTGGATGCCATGTTGTAGTGAAATACAGCGTCGGTCGGGCGCAGCGACAACGCCTTCTTGTAGTCGTGTATCGCCTTGCCGTACGCCTGTTTGGTGTATTCCATGTAGCCGCGATTGTTGTAGCCTTCAGGGGCGTGCTTGTCAAGCTTGATGGCGTTGTTGAAGCACTTGGTGGCGTCGACGTTACGCCGCAGCAGAAGGTAGGACATCCCCTCCTTGTTCCACAGCAAAGCTGATGGCTGCTTGGCCATCGCCGCTTTGTAAAAATCCAGGGCGTCAAGGTAACGCTTCTCAGCGCGCAGTGCATCACCCTGCGCCTCCAGATCATTCGCGGAAGCGTTGGGATCCGGAACGGGTGCAGGATGGGGAGCGGCTTCCTGACCTGAAGCAAGAAGAGCGATGGGAAGCAGCAAGCATACTGCAAGGCTGAATTGCAGCAGCGTCCGCGGCGGTAGGAGACGAGCCATGAATGTGTCTTTCGGGAATCCCGAGCTAGACAATAATAGACCTATTTTGGCGGCGGATTGTTCCCGTTTTCTGTCGCGCCCGCCCCGTTGTTCTGCGGCTGGTCATCGCTGCCGTCGCCTCGCCCAAAGAACCGGCTGAAGAATCCTTTCTTCTTCTTGGCCTGAGGCTGTTGGCTCGCGCCGGGCTGGCCATTCGCGGCCTGGTCCTCTGCCCCGTTCGCGCCGGTGGTCAGGCCGCCGTTGGTCGTGCCAGGTGGCGGGGCGACCGGAGGCGCGCCCAAGCCGAAGATCTTGGAGAAGGCGCTGCGGTGATCGGTGAAGGCTTCGTCACAGGTTTCCTTTGGCTCGGTGCCCGCGATGAAGGCGACGGTGTAGTCTTGCGGACAGGTAGGAGTCGCCAAGCGATTGGTCTGTTTGTCCAGCGTCACTTGCACCACGCCCGACGGAGCAGGGAAGTTCTTGGCATCCGAGTATTGCGGCAGCCTCACTGCCCGCTTCATGAACTCGGCCCAGATGGGCGCGGCCGTCGAGCTGCCGCTGAGCTTGAGGTCGGTGTAGTCGTCATTGCCTACCCAGACGATGCACAACAGGTTCGTCGTATAGCCGGCGAACCAGGCGTCGTGCGATGTTCCGGTCTTGCCCGCGGCGGGAGCCTGGAACCCTCGCGCGCGTACGGTGTAGCCTGTCCCATTATTGACGACGCCTTCCATCATGGTCGTCAGGACGTAGGTAACGCGCGGATCGAGCACCGGCTTGCTGTCGGTGTGATAGTCCTCGAGGACCTTGCCGCGCGAATCGCGCACCGACTTCACCATGATGGGCGAAAGGCGCGTGCCGCCATTAGCGAATACGGTGTAAGCGCCTGCCATGTCCAGCGGAGTTGCATCATAGGCGCCAAGGGCGATAGCCGGAGTGGCCCTGACGCTGCTGATTCCGGCGGCCTTGGCTAGCGCCGCCACCTTGCCGAAGCCCACGTCTTGTGCAACCTTGACGGTCGCATTGTTCAGCGACATGGCGAGCGCGTAACGCAAAGTCACTTCGCCGTGATATTCCTGTTTATAGTTGCGCGGCTCGTAAAGCTGAGTCCCGTACTCGATGCTGACGGGAGAGTCGTCCACCAGCGTGGCCGGAGTGAATACCGCATCCGTCGTTCCCCCAGTTGAATCTTCGGCGACCGTGGTGGGAGTTCCTCCCTTGAGCGCGGTGTCGATAGCGGCAGCATAAACAAAAGGCTTGAAGATGGAACCGGTCGGCCGTCTCGCAATGGCATGGTTCAACTGGCTCATGCCGTAATTTCTGCCGCCCACCAGCGCCAGCACCTCACCAGTGTGGGGATCGAGGGCCACCAGCGCCACCTGCGGCATGGGGCCGGAATCAACGTTGGTCTCGGTCTTCGCGTCCTTGCCAGTGCCGATCTTCGTCTTGTGCGTTCGCCGTTTAATGACCTGCTCGTCCACCAGCTTCATGCCCTCTTCTATGGCCTCGGCGGCGGCGCGCTGCAGGTCGGGATCATCCGTGGTGTAAATGCGAAAGGCATGGTCATTCAATTCCAACTCGCTGTACTGGTTGGAGAGCTGGTCCTTCACCATGTCAACGAAGTACGGGGCATCGCTGGCTTCCACGTTGGGCGTAGCCAGCTTGAGCGGCGTAGCCTTGGCGCGCTCCGCTTCTTCACGCGTAATCGCTCCGGTGTCAACCATCGAGTCGAGGACAAGATTGCGGCGCTCCAGAGCGCGCTTGGGATTCTTGTACGGCGAGAGGTAATTCGGGCGCTGGATCATTCCCGCCAGCAAGGCGGCTTCGGGAAGCGTCAGGCTCTTGATGTCCTTGTTGAAATAGGCGTGCGAGGCCTCGGCAAATCCGGCGATGGTGAATGATCCCCGCTGTCCCATGTACACCTGGTTGGCATACATCTCGAAGATCCGCTGCTTAGAGAATTTTTGCTCCAGCTCGAAGGCAATCAGGATCTCCAGGATTTTTCGCTTCAGCGTTTTCTCGGGAGACAGGAAGAACCCCCGCGAGAGCTGCATAGTAATGGTGGAGGCGCCCTGGCCGTGGCGCCCTGCTCGCAGATCGATGGCAGCCGCCTCCATCAGACGGAAGTAGTTGACGCCACCGTGCTGGAAGAAGCGGCGGTCTTCGATGGCCAGCACTGCGTCCACCATCACCTTGGGTATGTCATTGAAGGTAATTATCTCGCGCTTGGAGCGCTGCTCGCCCTCAAACAGCGCGGTCACCAGCTCAGGCTCCAGTTCGTAAGCGCCGGCGTTAGGTTTCCCGTTTTCAGAGATGGTGGCGACTTTGCCGTCCTCAAATGCAATGACCACGCTGCTGGAGGCGTGGAAGGACTCAGGGCCCGGCGTTATATGGATGGAATGCGCTGTGACGATGAAATGCCCGATCGGAGAATCGGCGCTCTCTTGCGAGTAGCCGGCGCGGCGTAGATCAGCGGCGATGGTAGCAGGCTCGGCCTTGTCGCCGACGAAGATAGTTTGCGGCCGGGCATAAATCCTGGCGGCATTGCTGAAGATCGGCCCGGCCATGCGGCGGTCCACGATCCGCTCGTACTTCACGTAGAAGTAGGTGAACATCGCCAGGAAGATGACGCCAGCGATCATGAAACCGGAGACAAACAGCTTTACCAGTGGGTCGCCGAGCGAG
>JBKQKT010000492.1:0-3483 GCA_052147365.1 Candidatus Korobacteraceae bacterium
CGGCCCTGCCACGTATGGCAGCCTCCGCGGGGAAACGAACTCTTGCCGGGCCTAAGGCGAACGTTTTACGAAACTGCAAATTCTCGTTACAATCTTTTATGCTCTCCGCCGTCTCCCCTTCGCTGGCTTGGGCGCACCCGCTAGTTCAGGAGTGGTTCACCGAGCGCTTCTCGACTCCAACCGAGCCGCAGGAGCAGGGGTGGCCTCACATCCTGGCCGGGCACACTACGCTGATCTCGTCGCCAACCGGGTCGGGAAAGACGCTAGCGGCTTTTCTGGCCTGCATTAATAAGCTGGTCTGCAAGGCTCTGGCAGGCGAACTTCGCGACCGTACTGAAGTCCTTTACGTGTCTCCATTGAAGGCGCTCGGCAACGACATCCAGAAGAATCTTGAAATTCCGCTGGGCGAGATTCTGCGGATGGCCGGGGAGCGCGGGCTGCTGATGCCGGAAATCAGAACGGCGGTTCGTACCGGCGACACTTTGATGAAGGACCGGCGGCTGATGTTGAAGCGGCCGCCGCACATTCTGGTCACCACTCCCGAGTCGCTCTACATTTTGCTGACGGCCGAGAAGAGTCGCGCCATCTTGCGCGACGTCGAGACCGTGATCGTCGATGAGATTCATGCCGTCGCCGACGACAAGCGCGGTGTGCATCTTGCACTCACACTCGAGCGCCTGGACGCGTTGACCGCGCGCCCGGCCGCTCGCATTGGGCTTTCGGCAACGCAGAAGCCGATCGAGGAGGTCGCGCGCTTTCTGGGCGGCAGTTCAGGCATCCAGAGTCCGCGACCGGAGCCGGTGATCGTTAACGTCGGCCATAAGCGCAAGGTCGATCTCGGAGTTGAGGTTCCCTCTTCTGAACTGGGGCCGGTCGCCTCGAACGAAATGTGGGATGAGATCTATGAGCGCATGGTGCAACTGGTGAATACGCACCGGTCGACGCTGGTATTCGTCAATACGCGCAGGCTGGCGGAGCGCATCGCGCATCAACTTGGAGAGCGCCTCGGCGAAGAGAATGTGGCGGCGCATCACGGAAGTTTGTCGCGCAAGTTGCGGCTGGAGGCAGAACGCAAACTGAAAGACGGCGAGGTCAAGGTTCTGGTGGCTACGGCTTCGCTGGAACTTGGCATTGACGTGGGCACGGTCGACCTGGTCTGCCACATCAGTTCGCCGCGTTCGATTGCAGTTGCCTTACAGCGCGTGGGGCGGTCGGGGCACTGGCGGGGGGCGGTTCCCAAAGGAAGGTTCTTTGTCACCACGCGCGACGATCTGGCGGAATGCGCGGCCCTGGTGCGGGCGATTCGCCTCGGCGAACTTGACCGGCTGATTTTCCCGGAAGCTTCACTGGATGTGCTGGCGCAACAGATCGTGGCTTGCTGTGCCTCGGCGGGCAAAACGGCTGCTGACGATAAATCGGGTGACGCACCCAGCGATAACTCTGAACTTAAATCGAATAACGGCTGGGATGAGGGTGAGCTATTCGCGCTGGTCAAACGCGCTTATCCCTATCGCAATCTCACGCGTAAGGCTTTTGACGAAGTCCTGGTTATGCTTTCGGAAGGCATCGCCTCGCAGCGCGGACGCTATGGCGCTTATCTGCATCACGACCGCATGAACCGGCGGCTGCGAGCGCGGCGCGGGGCGCGGCTGGCGGCAATTACCAGCGGGGGCGCGATTCCTGACAATGCCCTGTTTACCGTCGTCGCTGAGCCGGACGGTGCCGCGGTTGGAACCGTCGATGAAGATTTTGCTGTTGAGAGCATGGCTGGAGATGTAATGCTGCTCGGCAATACTTCGTGGCGTATTCGGCGGGTTGAAGCAAGAACGTCGCGCATGCTGGTGGAAGATGCACACGGCGCGCCGCCCAGTGTACCTTTCTGGCGTGGAGAAGCTCTGGCGCGCACTTCGGAACTCTCGCAACAGCTTGGCGAATTGCGCAAAGAGATCAGCGACCGTCTGCCCGGCGTAGTGCCCGTGGAGGGATGGCGCAGTCTGCCGGTTGTCTCCAGGGCTGTAAGTTGGCTGCGCGAGGAATGTGGTCTTGATCTCGCCGGCGCCGAGCAACTGATTCAGTACACGCTCGAAGGGCGCGCGGTGCTGGGCGATGTGCCGACGCAAACGACAATCATCGCCGAGCGGTTTTTCGACGAGGGTGGCGGGATGCAGTTGATCATCCACGCACCCTTTGGCGGACGGATCAACAAGGCCTGGGGACTGGCTCTGCGCACGCGCTTCTGCCGCGGCTTCAATTTTGAACTGCAAGCTGCCGCTACCGACAATGGACTGAACATCGCACTCGCCGAGCAGCACAGCTTTCCCTTGGCCGACGTTTTTCAATTCCTGCATTCCGAGACCATGCCGCCAATTCTGGAGCAGGCGGCGCTGGCTTCTCCGATCTTTGGGACGCGCTGGCGGTGGGATGCTACGCGCGCTCTGGCGCTGCTGCGCTTTCAGGGTGGGAAGAAAGTGCCGCCCCAGATTCAGCGCATTCGCTCTGACGATCTGCTGGCTTCGGTGTTTCCCGACGTGGCGGCGTGTGGGGAAAATATTGAAGGCGACATCAAGATTCCCGATCATCCGCTGGTACACGAGGTCATGAAAGACGTGCTCACCGAGGCGCTGGATATCGATGGGCTTCGCGAAGTCCTGCGGGGAATTGAAGACGGACGGATTCGTTGCCTCGCGGTAGACACTCCAGTGCCGTCGCAATTTTCGCATGAAATTCTGAATGCGAATCCGTATGCCTACCTCGATGATGCTCCGCTCGAAGAGCGCCGGGCGCGTGCGGTAACGATGCGGCGTGTGTTGCCGGCTTCGGTGCTCGAGGAGGTGGGTGGGTTGGATCCTGCGGCGATCCGTCAAGTGCAGCAGGAGGCATGGCCCGACGTACGCGACTCCGATGAATTGCATGATGTTCTGCATACGCTGGTGATGGTGCCGGTGGAAAAACACTCTGAGCTGCCAGCTCCCGGTTCTCAGGAAAACCAACTGCGGCTCACCACGATATGGACAGGATTCTTCGAGCAATTGCAGTTTGATAATCGTGCCGTGGTGGCGGAGGCCGACGGCAAGCAATATTGGGTAGCCGCGGAGCGGGTCGAGTGGTTTCAGGCGCTGCATTGTGTGGCGACGGGGCATTGCCCCGTCCCAGCGGGGCAGAGCCCCGCCACCACACAAGCAGCTACATTTGATGACGCGTTGCTTTCGTCCGTGCAGGGATGGATTGCCCATCTCGGACCAACGACCGCCTCGGAAATCGGTGAGTTGCTGGGTTTGCCTACCTCTGAAATTGAGAAAACATTGCTTCGCATGGAGGCGTCGGGGGCTATTTTGCGCGGCAAATTTAGGCCTTCGGATTCACCAGTGAGTGGGCCCGAGACCGAATGGTGCGAGCGGCGTCTCCTGGCGCGCATACATCGGCTCACCGTTGCTACCTTGCGCAAACAGATTGCTCCAGTCACGGCCTCGCAGTTCATGAGCT
>JBKQKT010000493.1:0-3393 GCA_052147365.1 Candidatus Korobacteraceae bacterium
ATGCCAATCAAATTGCGAAGGCAACCTCGCCAATCACCGGAGGCTTGATTTGCCCCACACCCGTCACTTCGGATTGCCCGCTCGACATACCACCCGGGTATGCACCGGTAGACCATGACCAGAGAAACACATTGAACTGGGGCATCAATACAAGTCTTCCCTGGCACAGCTATGCGTCCGGCAACGTGTACTACGGCTCGGGCTTCACAAATGGGTTGTACGGGACACCGCTGTCGCAATATCCCGGGCCCAATCTGCCCGGCCATACCACGGTTGATCTCGCTGTGGGAAAAAGCTTCTCCGAGGGGAAATACGCCGTTTCCATGACCGCGCTGAATGTGGCTAACCTCCGCGTGCAGTTGGATAACAGTCTGACGTTTGGCGGCTTTCACTGGAACGAGCCACGTCAAATTTATGGGGAATTTCGTTGGCGGTTCCACTTTTGACGGGCCACATGTCCAATTCCCCTTTAAACCCAGCCACTCGGCGCCCGGCGAAAGATTTTGCCTAATTTTGACCTAAAACATTCTCCACAGAAGTCGGGAGTTGTAGCACAATAGAAGTTCACCACCTGCAAACATCCCTTTCGGGAGGGGCAAATGGCAATCGCACAAAACACGGGCAGCAACAAATCGTCTGTGGAACTTCGCACCTTCGACCGCTTGACGCTGGCTTTCATTGGAATGGGCGTAATCTTCGCTTCGCTTGGGGCCGGCGAGGCTGTCTATCGGCTCGCATTCTTCCAGTTCGAAGGCGCAACTGACCGGCTCCCGATCGAGATGTTGTTCGGTTTGGCATTCGCTTTTGTGACCATGAAAGTTGCCCGAAGGATCTACCAGCATCGCATGGAAACCAGCGCCAAGATCAACCTGATCTGGGACCGCAGCCACAAGATTCGTCACGCGGTAGAAGCCATTACACCCCTGCCGTATCCGGGCAATCAGCAGGCGATCCGGGTGATTCGCGAAGAAGTGGACCGCATCGAGTGGGCGCTCACCGATATCCTGCCGCGCTGAGCTAGGACTCGCTGTAGTCGGGGCGGCCGACAGCAGATTTCACCACGAACTCGATTCGGCTGAGAGCTGACAGCCGATAGCTGACGGCTTCCTCATTGTTATACTTCCCTTTTCATGCTCCAGGACATCCTCGCAGAAGGCCACATCCTGACCGACGCCGCGCTTGAGCGCCTGCTCCCGCCGGCCACGCAATATCCATCCTCCATTCACGCCGCCATGCGGCACAGCGTCTTCGCCGGAGGCAAACGCCTGCGGCCCATCCTCTGCATGGAAGCCGCCCAGATGGTAGAAGGCTGCGTGCCGAATGGCGTCGAGGAACTGGGCGCCGCGTTGGAAATGCTGCACACTTACTCGCTCATCCACGACGACCTGCCTGCGCTCGACAACGACGACCTGCGCCGCGGCCGTCCAACCTGCCACAAGGCCTTCGGCGAGGCCACGGCGATCCTGGCCGGCGACGCGTTGCAAACTCGCGCCTACGAGGTGCTGGCCCGCCTGCAATGTCCGGCCGAGGCTCGCGTAGCCATCATCGCCGAGATCGCGCGCGCCACCGGCACTATCGACGGAATGATCGGCGGCCAGGTCATGGACCTCGAGGCCGAGCACGTCCATCCTGACGCGCGAACTCTGGAGTACATCCATCGCTCCAAGACGGGCGCACTGCTCACCGCCAGCGTCGTCACCGGCGGAACGTACGCGGGCGCCGGCGAGACGCAAATCGCCGGTCTGCGCAGCTTCGGCGAGAACATCGGGCTGGCGTTTCAGATCGTGGACGACGTGCTCGACGTAACGCAAACCTCGGAGCAGTTGGGCAAGACCGCCGGCAAAGATACGGCCCACGACAAGGCGACGTATCCGGCGCTGTTCGGCGTCGAGGCGTCGCTGAAGAAGGCGGATGAACTCGTCGCTCAGGCAGACGCCGCGCTGGAACAGTTTGGCGAGCGCGCCGCAACTCTGCGCGAGCTGGCCAAGTTCCTCGTCGAGCGAAAAAAGTGAGCCAGGGCGCGGCTTCTCCCGCGCCGTAATCATGCCCGTTCCTTTGACTTGTCATCCCGAGCGAGCGCCCGCCTTTCTTGCCCGACCCGCTTCGGGCGTGCGGGCGCGAGTCGAGGGATCTGCTTTGTGCGACTGCCTCGGCGTACAACGGCAGGCTGATGTCCGATACCCCCTACCCCCTCCCCTGTTATCGATGCTCTTCAAAATAAAAGACTTATACCGCCATTGCCCTACATTTTGATGCAACTTATTGAGCCACAAAGACTTATCGCATAATATTACTTTTAAAGGACTTACGATCCCTCGCTGCCTCGGGATTTCGCCCTTCGGCGTTCCACAGGGCAGGCTCAGATTGTTTGCAAACCGCTCTCCCGCTCTGCGGGACGGGTGAGGACGCATCTCCCCGGCAGTCGCCGGGGGGGCCCATTCTCCAAAATAGCGCAGTGCGGGGTCTTGTCAAGATTACGAAGGTACAGGTCGGGTAACTGTACTTTCGTAACTTTCAGAGGGGAAGGTAACCAACAGGCCAACCGGCGTTAGTCCCAGGTTAGCGTCCAAAAGAAAGACGCGAACCTGGGGCACCGGCACCGGGCACCGGGCCGTTCGTGAAGTTCTTGATGGATACCGCGTTTGCATGTGACACTCCATCTATGCAGCCCGACCAAGATCGCAGCGGGAAGAGGTACGAAGTTCTTGTTCAGGATGTTTTTCACGCCCTCTTGAACCAGAACGAAGTCCACAATATCGACGTCAAACACAATGTGACGTTACAGGGGAAAACCACAACACATCAAGTTGATGTCTATTGGGAGTTCGACAAAGGCGGAGTAACATACCGCACGGTTGTGCAGGCCAAAGATTGGGCCACTCCGGTAAATCAGGGTGAGTTGATAAAGTTCAAGGGCGTCTTGGACGATTTACCGCAACAACCTAGAGGTGTTTTCGTAACTCGCACTGGCTATCAGGATGGGGCAAAGGGATATGCGCAGGCGCATGGCATCGCCTTGTACGAGTTAAGTGAAGAGCCTGACGAGCCTGACGAACCCAACGTGACAGCGACCGTGGGGGACTGGGTAAGGTTTAGCGGTGAAGTCCGGGCTTTCGAAAATCGAGTAGACGACAAAGGGAAATTCCCCACTGCGCTCAGAGTCAGCACAACCGTGTTTCATCACCGATGTTCGAATGTCACATTAGAAATTGATAAAGCATGGCTCGTGACTAGGGAGATTGACGCGTCCAGCCTCAAGTTTGACCCTAGGCCGCTGTCCGAGGTCACCCTCTACGATGACCAGCAAAGAGCGATCAGCAATCTCGAAACGATTCTTCGCCAGGAGCTTGAGGTTATAAGAAAAGAAAATGTCACAGAGAAGCAGGCGGTTCA
>JBKQKT010000494.1:0-10702 GCA_052147365.1 Candidatus Korobacteraceae bacterium
TGGCGACAGTGGAAAAGTCCAGATAGGTACCGCCGCTGCTCGGGCTGTCTACTGCCGCGATGCTCGATCCCGGCAACAGCTTGAGGGCCTCGGAAATGTCGCGGCCCTCCAGCGAGAGCCTTTCAAGATCCTTGCCGGTAATCACGTAGGCGTGCGTGCCGGAATCAATGGGCACAATCTGCGCCGCCGAAGCCGTGACGGAAACCGTCTGGCTGGCAGCGCCCACCTTGAGCGGGATATCGGGAACTGTGCGAATATCGCCCGGATTCATCTGGACGTCAATCACTTTCCATATTTGGAACCCTGGAGCAGAAACGGTAATCGAGTATGTGCCCGCCTGTACCCCGGCAAACGTGAAATAGCCTGCCTCATTGGTGACGGTAGCGCGGTTGTCGTTTGTGGCCTGATTGATCAGGGTCACATTCGCCTTAGGAACGAACGCTCCGCTGGGGTCGCGAACCGTTCCCGATATGCTGCCAGTGATGAATTGGCCGTACAGTACGGGCGAAATGAGCATCAGGACGAGTGCAGCCGCAATACCGGCTCGCGTCCATGCCTGCGCTCTGCAGATCGGCTGCAGAATCCATTGAATTCCCTGCGTCATGAGATGATTCCTCCAGTGAGTTTGTTTGCTTCAATCGCGCCGGTGCGGTCTCGGCTTCCGGCATTCAATGCGAGTTGAAGGGAAGCCCGGGGAACCGCTCCCGCCCCGGTTTCCAGTTTGTAGTTGGTCGAGTTTCCCACTCGCCCGAGACTGGGCTGGACAGTATTGTTTCTTGGCCTAAGAAACCGATTCATTATCGGTGCGCACTCAATTCCGGCTGATGGCCGACGGAACGATTTTTTTTGTGGGCGATGTCTTTTTCCGAAATCGAGCGACCGACAAAATCTATTGGATAATTGAATTAAATGGATAGGTTAATCTTGTACGAATTTGTTCCAGTGCCCTGCAACGTCGTGTACGTTGTTGATAGGACGATGGATCGTGAGCATGTTAAATGCGCGATTTAACAGCGTTGAAATCCGCTAATCGCTGCTGTATCATCCACGTTTGGTAAACGTATTCATTGTCAGAGGAGATTTGTCATGTTGGCGCAGTTCGGCCGAGTCCCGCTGGCAGAGGAACGCGCCGAGCTCGAAACGGTGGCCGAAGCGCTGGGCCATTCTTCCCGGCTGGCTAATCTCCTGCGTTATGTGGGAGAGAAGTACCTTCAGGGCGAGAGCGATGAACTGAGCGAGTACAACATCGCCACCGAAGTCTTTGGTCGTTCAAAGTCGACTTTCGACGCCAGCGAAGACGCTATCGCACGCGTTGAGGCACACCGGCTGAGGAAGAAACTGAAGGATTTCTACCGCGGCCCGGGCAAAGATCACACGCTGCAAATTTCGATTCCTCCCGGATCCTATGTTCCTGTCTTCACGCGGGTTGTTTCTGCGTCGCAGAATCGTGACGCGCGGGAATCTCTCGTTTCGCCTGACGGGAACGCCGGGCATCAGGCGTCCGCAACGGAGTCTGCACGACGAGCCCCTCATGATCGCGCGACCCAAGGCGTTCGCTCAGGCCTGAGGCCGGAAAGCAGATGGCTTCTTGCAGGTTTGGTTCTTGTGCTTGTCGCGACAGCTGGGATTGCAATCGCCGTCCTTTTTCGCTCAAAGTTTTCAACGCCCGGCACAGTTGGATCGCGGATCCCTACGGGTGCGTTGCCCGCCCCGCAGAAGGCTGGAGTTGCGTCCGCGCAGGTCCCAATTCGTCTGCTGGCCGGTTATAGTGGAGCGCCTCAAACCGATAGCGTGGGGCAAATTTGGAGTGCCGACGAGTACGTCCATGGGGGAGGACCCTGGCGCCGTCCGGACATACCGATTGCGCGAACCAGCGATCCCTTTATCTTCCAATACTGGCGCACCGGCGATTCCTCCTATGACATTCCGCTCCGACCGGGCGTTTACGAACTGCACCTGTACTTCGTATCTTCCAAGTCGCCAAATGACAGCGCCCAGGCGTTCATCGTCAGGATCAACGGAAATCTGGTTTTGCAGGGGTTTGATATTAATTCCGACGCAATGGGAGAGAATGTCGCCGACGAGCGCGTCTTTCGCGACATATCCCCAGCCGGCGATGGAAGGCTGCACATCAGCCTCACCACCCTGACCGGAGCGCCGCAAGTCAACGCGATCGAAGTTCTGCCGGGCACATCACACAAGCAGCTCCCGATTCGGCTCGTCATGCAGGCTGCGACATTTACCGACCACAACGGCCAGGTGTGGCATCCCGATGACTATTATATGAACGGGCATCTCTCCGATCTGCATCATGAGATTGACGGATCGACCGATCCAGAATTGTTCTCTACAGAGCGCTATGGACATTTTTCCTATGCCATTCCCGTCGATACCCGCGACCGATACACGTTGATTCTGCATTTCGTCGAGCTTTACTTCGGAAGTCAGGCCGGCGGTGCGGACGGCATCGGAAGCAGGGTCTTTAAAGTGATGTGTAACGGTGAGACCCTGCTGGACAATTTCGACATTTACAAAGAGGCCGGAAGCCTGCACGTCCTAACCAAGATCTTCTATCATCTCAAGCCCTCAGCGCAGGGCAAACTCAACTTGACCTTCGAACCCATTGTGAACAACGCGACCATCTCGGGCATCGAAGTTCTCGACGAATCGCAATAAAACCGCCGCGCCGCTGGGTGGAATTCCCTCAACTCGTCTGACGTTAGGAGGCGAGTCGCTCAGATTGCTACCGAATCGCGCTGATTAAGACTGATAAGTACCCAAATGTCGGCATGGCGACTGGAATCTCGCGCCGTGCCGCCAAGTCGGGGTCCCAGGATGCTCCCGGAGCCTGGGGCGTTTTTCAGTACCGATCCGGCACCGGGGCTGCGGTTTCGGACTCAAGTGTTTACTCTTGAGTTATTTCAGGATGGGCGACAATAGGGCCAGAGCCCCAGTTTGCTGGTGGCGGCGGATCGACCACGTATTTTTTGAATACCTGCCGCATGCTCGCTGCATTAGCATTTCCACTGGCACAGAATGTCGCGCGGGCCAGCCTTGGATAGCGTAGATAGAGCGGGCCAGCGGAAGCAGGACGGCGGCGATGATGAGAAGTCCTTCACGTGCGCGATGAGACGTCTCCGAGGCCAAATCGAACCATCAGGAAAAGACCCCAGCTCGTGGTGGATGGATCGCGACTGAGGCCTGCGCCAAAAGCAAATCAGGCGGCTAAACCGGTTCCTGAGTTACCGTGCCCCGAAGCCATTGCGCTCAAGTGGCTCTTTCCTCAAGAAAGAGCCACCTTGCACAACTTCTAGAAAAGGCCACATCCACTTGGCCTGCCCGATGTTTTGTACCAGTTGGATTGTTAGTGTAGCGCAGTGGGTGAGTTAGTAAATTCGCCGCCGTAGTCGGGGGTGTGGGAAGGTGGGAAGCGTTCGTTGCTTTCCACCTTTCCATGCCCCGTTGTCGTTTCGGCCTGCCATGCTGCTGTTGCCGGAGGTCTGTACCCCAACGACGAGTGCGGCCTTCTGGTGTTGTAGTAGACGCGCCACCGTTCAGCCAGCACCTGCACCTCCTTCAGTGAGTAGAAGATCTCCCCGTTCAGGAATTCATCGCGCAGCTTCGAGTTGAAGCTCTCGCAGTACCCGTTCTCCCAGGGAGTGCCGGGTTCGATGTACAGAGTCTTAGCTCCCGTTCGAGCCAGCCACTTGCGTAGGTTCTGGGCCACGAACTCCGGACCGTTGTCCGAGCGGATGTGCTCGGGGATTCCTCGCTCGACCATTGCGTCGGCCAGAACCTCGATTACGTTGCTGCTATTCAGCCGGCGCCCGGGACGGATCGCCGGGCACTCCCGCGTGAACTCATCGATCAGGTTCAGCATCCGTACCGTCCTTCCATCGTGCGTAAACGTGCTGATGGAGTCGTACGACCAGACGTGATTCGGCCGCTCCGGCCGCAGTCGCAGGCACGATCCATAGTTGAGCCACAGCCGCCCGCGCGGCTTCTGCTTTTGGGGAACCTTCAGCCCTTCACGGCGCCAGATGCGTTCGACCCGGTCCTTGCCCACTTGCCAGCCAGCCTTGTGCAGCTCCACCGTGATGCGGCGGTAGCCGAAGCGGCCATACTGGCTGGCCAGAGTGATGATAGCTCGGGTAAGTGCATCTTCATCGTCACGCTGTGTCGGTCGGTAGCGCTGCGTGCCACGAGGCTGATTGACCAGTTGGCACGCATGTCGCTCGCTCATTCCATGCTCACTGGCATGGCCCACCGCACAACGCCGCCGCTCCGGGCTTAGAAGTTTCCCGAGGCGATGTCCTTCAATACCAGGTTATCCAGGCTCAGGTTCGCCACCAGCCGCTTCAGCTTCGTGTTCTCCTGCTCCAGTTCCTTCAGTCGCCGAGCCTGGTCCACTTGCAGTCCGCCAAACTCTATCCGCCAGCGGTAGTAGGTTTGTTCGGTGATTCTGCCTTCTCGGCAGGCTGCCGGCGTCGTCTTGCCGTTCGCAACAGCCACTTCAACCTGCCGAAGCAAAGTCACGATCTGCTCCGGCGTGTGCTTCTTCCCTCGTGCCATTCCAGGCTCCTTTCATTCCAGTTTCTCTCATTGCAACTGGTACAAAAGACGTTGGGCACTCCACCTCCTTTGCGGGGAGACTACGGTCCTACTGAACGATGCGCGGGCAGCCAGCTACCGGCGGCACGCGACGGGGTGCGGCTGCTCAGGTTGCAAAGGGGGATCTGATCTTTGGCGAGTGCAATCGCAGGCAGCCGCTTTGATCGGAAGTACCGAAAATCGAAATAAGCCAAGCCATTTTTAACTTGATTTCTATCAAATGCGCAGGTTATCCTGCCTGCCACCGCAGGTAAGTGTAGGACTTCCCCTCGGGTAAGGCTCGCCGGCTTCATGGAAGGAAGATACGTGCGCACCCTCCTGGCTCCTGACTTGCAGCGAAAGCAGAAGTGCGTCCCTGGCGCGCGACCCGGTTGGTTGCCGGGAGCGGTGTTGCTGGCAATGCTAGCTGGTGTAGCGGCGCATGGGCAGGGCGTCCCCACGATTACTTCCATTGTTCCGTCGAGCGTGACGGCAGGCGGCCCGGGATTCACGCTCACCGTAAACGGCACGGGATTCTTCGCTGGGTCGGTGGTCCAGGTGAATGGAGCGGGCCGGACCACTGCATTCGTGAGCGCGACGCAAATTACCGCGGCGATTCTGGCCTCGGACATTACGACCCAGGGCACCGATGAAATCACCGTCTTCAATCCAGCGTTGGCTGCAGCCGGGGGCACATCGGCGCCATTTCCGCTGATTGTGAACGCTGCGGCCGGACCTCCTCCAGTGCTGACCAGCGCGGCTCCCGGCCTCGCGGTGCAAGGAGCAGGCCGAGTGCAGCTTACGCTGCAGGGTGCAAACTTCAGGCCCGGCGCCATGGTGGTCATCTCGCCACAACTTGCGAGCCTGGCCAACTCCAACGGCCACACCCAAGCGGCAGACATTGCGGTGTTGACCGTGAATCGGATTTCCACCACGCTGATGACCGCGACCGTCAGCCTGAGCCCCGGCGCGTCTGTGGGACTGCGCGCGATCGACGTGCTGAACGCCGACGGAACTTCCACGGCAACACCGATTGGCCCGGCCGCCGCGGGCAGCGGAACAACGCAACCGTTACAGATCAGTTCTTCCACATCCATCGGCGCGCCAGTGTCGGTGCTCAATCTTGCATTGCTTCACCCGCGCGACGGGACAGTGGTTTCTCTTGGCGGCGAGCTTTATGCAGAGGCGGTGATGTCGGGCGCGGGAACGGGCACGATCATCGGCCAATGGCTCTGGGATAACCGGGTTGTCGAGCAGTTTGCTGTGAACCTGGTTGCCGGCCAAAGTGTCACTGTCAGGACCAAGCAGCCGTTGCCCACATGGTTTCTAGGCGGACACACCGTGCAGTTGCGTATGCAGCAACCGAGCCAGATCGCGACGCGGCCGGTAACGGTCGTCGTGAATCCTGCCGGATGGCAACTTGAAGAGCTTCTGGCGCCGGTGTATGGGGCAGCGTCCACGGATTCAGAGCCTCCCGCTTTGCTATGGGCGCCGGTTCCGGGGGCGGTGCGCTACCAGGTAGGATTCTCGACGCAACCATATTTCTCGTCTATCTCGGACTGGCATAACGCTGACGACAATCACTGGCAGGTCCCCGCTGAAGTTTGGCGCCAGCAACCTGAGGGCAATCTTTACTGGACGGTTCGCGCCGTGGACAGCGCCGGTGCAACGCGCAAACCGCTTCCGATGCGACCCATCGCGCACCTGCCGCAAGGCGCCCTGGCCCCAGTGAGTGCTGCTTTGACGCAATCGGCCGCCGGACACATGTCGCTTGATTGGAACCCCGCGAACCCTGGCGCATTCTATCTGGTCACCTTGAGCAACGACGCTGAGGGCAACAGGGTTCTGCGGCGCTATCTGACAGACAAGGGAACCCTCGATCTGCACGCGGTGGAAGGGCTCATCATTCCGGGCCAAACGTACTTTTGGCGCGTGGATGTGTATTCACATTGGGGCGACTTTCTGTTTTCGGGGCCGGAACAGCGATTTGTCGCACCGCGTGTTCCCGGACCTCCGTCGGCGCGGATGAGACAACCAACCAGAAGCTTGAATGTCGAATTCGTTTCGCTGACGACGCTGCGCAGGCACGGATACTTCGATCTCTCCTCGCAGATCACTAAAGAAGCGCCCGCGCCGAATAGCAGCGTGAGCCAGACCGAGCCCGCGATCAGCGTTCAATTCCAGGCGCCTGTTAATCCCGCGGACGTGAGCCTGGCGATGGACGACATCGATATTACGTCGCTGGCGCAGGTGAGCCAAACGCAGGTGGCGTATACGCCGCAGCTTCCGCTTTCGAACGGCGAGCACGACGTAAGCCTGACGGTGGGCAACGAGGGATCCGGATGGAAATTCACCGTGTCTGCGCCGACAGCGGCGCCTGCAACGCCGAGCCCCACGCCTTTCCAACCGGGTACCGATGCTGAAGCAGCGCCAACGCCGAGTTCGTCTTCCGCGCTTGGAGCTTCGTTCACACGTGCGCCCGCACCGGCGAAGCCCGCAACACCAAAGCAGAAATTCGGCGGCGAAATCGATATGCAAATCGGATCTACGACGCAATGGGCCTCGGGCTCCAATCCGCCGGACTCGAACGATCTGACGCTCTCGGATCGCATGATTTTCCAAGGCAACCCGTGGCAGCCGGCGGTGAATGGAAGCGGATTGCTCGACTCGGTGCTGAACCCTGCGGCCCTGCGCTCCAGCATAGGGCGCGTGAATGACTACGTCGCACAGTTCGAGCGCAAGGGTGAACACTGGGGCCTGGGCATGCGCTTCGGCATCGTTTCGCCGGCTCTGTACACCGATGCGCAGTTCGTGACTGCGGCAACGCCGCGCCAGGGAGTGGAAGCCACGCTCACTACGCCCGGCGGTAACCTTGGCTTCTATACCAATACCAACGACGAGGCGCTGGGCGGCGGCGCGGGAATCTCGTTTCATCAGCGACTGCTGGGCGCAAGCTGGCAGGCGCCGTTCCCGAAGTGGACGGAGTTCCGCCTGATGTGGCTTAGCGCGCGCGACATTGGCGCGCCGACCATCGTGGAGTATGACTCGGAAGGCAATCCGATTGTCGTGCCCAATCCGGTTGCGCAGGCTTCGCGTGGGGATGTCTACGGCGGCTTGCTTACGTTCCGTCTCCCCAAGAACTGGCAGTGGCAATCGGAATACGCGTGGAGCTACGATGATGCGAATCTCTCCGATCCGACAGTGAAGACGCTCTTCGGCCGCGCGTGGAGGACTGGCCTCTCCGGGTCCGCAGGCAAGGTCGCGCTCAGCGCGGATTTCCGCGATCTCAGCGCGAACTTCGGCAATCCCGCCAATCCCAGCCTGACGCAGTCGAGCAACCCAGATCTGCGCGGCTTGGATGCTTCAGCAAGCGCGCCCACAAAGGCCGGGACATTTGCTGTCACCTATAGCTTTCTGCAAAACAACGTGAAGTCAGCCACCGCCGTCGAACTCGACCTGAACACGGCGACTGAAACCTGGTCAAAGCCGCTCGGCGCGAAGACCAACCTTAGCGTCAGTTCGACGCAGTCGATCACCAAGACAGGCAATGTTCCGTCGGCGTTGCAAGGCCAGCCGCCCTCGCAAAACGGAAGCGCCGACCAGCGCGACATTTCCGGCAACGTCACGGTGAGCCGCCAGGTGGGCATGGTCTCGCTCAATGTGGGCGGCACGCGGGACTGGCTTAGAAACAACATTCAGCCCAGCGCCGGGGCGATCACTTCATCGATTTCCGCCGGCGCGAATCTGGTTACAAAGGGCTTTTTCCAGTGCAACACGCAAGTCAACGTGAGTTGGGTGGCGGCAGATCCAGTGGCAATTGGCGATACGCGCAACATCAGCGTCTACGTGCAGCCCGCACTGGCCTGGAAGAGGCCGGGTCTGCAGATTTCTCCGCTTTTGAGCGTGGTGCAGGCCGAGTCGGAACTGGCGAGCGGCACATTTACCAGCAACACGCTCACCGGCCAGTACGGTGGGCGGCTGGCGTGGACATTGCCCGGCTGGCTGAAGACAAGCACCCTCTCAGCGCAGGGAAGTTACAACCAGAATCACGACAACGTGAACCATGTCGACACGGCGACAACGCAGCTTGTTGCCATCTGGACCTTCGCATGGGGACACAAGAAGACCTTCTAAGAAGAATGCATGCAGGTGGCGCGAGCCAATACGTGTTTGGAGCGAGAACAAAGCGCGAGGTTGCGCTCCATGTGGATGGCTCGCGCGCTGCTCGCCGTTTTTGCGATCGCGCTGGCAACTGGCGCGTGGGGACAAGCCGCCCCGCGCGGCAATCCTTTACTCACGTCGTACAGTCCTACGCAAGGAACGCAGGGAACGACCGTCACCCTCACGTTTACGGGAGCGAATTTTACTCCGCGGCAACCCAAGGTGCTCTTCACTCCTTCGCAGGGCTTGAATGTGAGCAGCATCTCGGCGGTGTCGGCAACTCAGATTGTGGCCCAGGTGCAGATCGCCGCAACTGCGGGCGTTGGCAGCTACCGGGTCGACTTGCAGGACGCCGATCACGACATGATCGCGGGAACTCCATTCAATGTGGTCGCGGCAGTGAAGCAACAGCCGGCTTGCCCCAATGGCGCATTTGCGGCGACCTGCGAAGCGCCCGCGCCCACGATCAAAGAGATGTCGCCGCTTTCGGGCAAGCAGGGAACGACGGTTGTGCTCACGCTTTCCGGCGCCAACTTCGCCGCGAATGAGAGTCTGCAGCTTATCCCCTCAACGGGCCTGACGATTGGGCACAGCAACCTGCTGAATGCGAACCAGGTGCAGACGCAGATCACGATTGCGGCGAGTGCGCCGCTAGGTCCGCGCGCAGTGACACTGCTGGCCGGTAACTATCGCACGCCGGCGCCGAACACCTTTACAGTCACGCCGGGCTTGCCAAATCCGCAAACTGCTCCCATGCAGATTCTTCGCCTGGTTCCGAGCCAGATCACGGCAGGCGCGCAGAACGTGGACATCGCCATTGAAGGCAAGAACTTTGTACCTGGCATCCAAGCGACGTTCAGTGTAGGCGCGGGAGTTCCCGCCGCGGTGTTTGCCGCGGGACCGGCGCGGTATGTGAACAGCACCGAGATTCACGTGACGGTGAACGCGCTGGCAACGGCGCTTCCTGGTGGGCGTGACATCACGCTCGAAACGCCGGAGCATCAGCAAGTGACGGGCCCGCGCATGCTCGACGTGATTGCGCAGGCGGTTACACAGGGACCCCCGCCGGCGCTCAAGATCACGCCCATCACGTTGCAGAAGTTTACGATGGGAAAAATCGTCCTTGACACGCCGCAGTGGGGCGATCAATACGAGGGAGAGACCCAGCATGACTACGGGATACCGGTGCTCGATGACAGCGTTCAATTCTCATGGCACGAGCAGAACCCCGGCATCGCCGACTACTACGTGCTCAACATTTACTTAAAGGACGGCGTCACGCTGCTCGCTTCAGAGCGCATCAACGGCATCTCGATTTTGTCCATGGGTGGCAATCAGACCACGCTGATGAAGGTTCCGAACTATTACGATCCCGACGCGGCGTTTCTCGCTTCGGCGCTGGAGCCGTCGAAGTTCAAGATGGCCCCTGCCGGCTTCCATTATTCGTCGCACAGTGCCCCAACTCCCACGGTCATCAATGGCGTCATGATCTATAAACCGCCTGCGCCATCAAGCTCCAGCCCGCAACTGGCCGAGGGCGATCTGCAATGGGAAGTGGTTGGGTACCACACGTACAACACCAGCGGCGTTGCACCGCAAGCCGCCAATCCGCCGACGAAATCGGGCAGCGGGCAATCGACCGCGCCGAACTATATGGTGAACAGCCAGAATGTGACTACGCAAGCGAACCAGCAGCCGACCCAGCCGCAGACGACCGATATCGAAGTTGAAGTTTCGGATCGCTGGCCGCTCGACCGGCCCGCCGCTCCCACGGGAATGTCCTGCCCGGCAAGCGGTTTTGGCAATGGGCTGAATGCGCTGGACATCGATTTGAGTGGCGGCGAAACCAGCTACTACGCCGGCGATCGTTTCGTGGTGGCCGGCAACTTCGATCTCACCAACTCGCCCTACGCAACCAATCCCGATTTGATCTACGTGCCGGGTTCCAAGA
>JBKQKT010000495.1:0-3169 GCA_052147365.1 Candidatus Korobacteraceae bacterium
TCGCCTCGCAGCAGTTCGCCACCGCCGTTTATCAATCCGAACTCACCTACAAACTGCGCCAACTCGGATACGAGATTACGGCGGGCAGGAGCGGCGCGCCCGAGATCAAAGGGTATACGCAGGAATATCTCGACGCATCCAGTCCCCGGAGCCGACAGATTCGTGAATATCTCGAACGCACAGGCCGCTCCGGGAAAGAAGCTGCGGAAATCGCTGCGCACTCTACGCGGGACCGCAAGGAGATTCATTCGCCCGGAGAAGTGATGGCCGCGCACCGGAAGCTGGCGGCAGACTTTGGACACCAAGCCGAGGCCGTTGTGCGCGCAGCGTGGGAACGGTCTCAACATCAGGCGAAGCCCGTCAACTCGTTTGAGCGTGTTCGAGAATCTCTCACCTTTTCCCGCGACAAGAACTTCGAACGCGAGGCAGTTGTGGACGAACGTGCGTTGATCCGCGACGGGCTCCGTCGCGGCATGGGAGAGATAACGTACGGCCAGGTCCGTGCCAACCTTGACGCCCGCTTGGCTTCCGGGGAATTTCAAATCGTCGACCGCCATCAGAGCATTCCGGGCCGTCAGTACACCACCGCCAAAACCATTGCAGCGGAGCGAGAAATTCTTCGCGGCATGCGTGAAGGACAAAACCAGATCGAGCCTGTTCTTTCGCGTCCGCGGGCCATCGCCGTAGCGGACCAGCACCCGCACCTCAACCGGGTACAAAAGACCGTGGTGGAGGACGTGCTCAGCTCGCCGGACCGCATTCAAGGAATCCAAGGCTTCGCCGGCTCAGGCAAGACGACCACGCTCGCGGCCATCCGCAGCGCTTCGGAGAGGCAGGGCTATCACGTCGAGGGCTTCGCCCCGACCTCCCGCGCCGCGCGGCAACTCAATGAGGCAGGCATCGAGTCAGGGACCCTGCAAGGCTTTCTCGCCCGCGCCGCGAATCGAGAACTACCAGAACAAAAGCACTTCTACTTCATCGACGAATCAAGCCTTGCCAGCACGAATCAGATGCGCGAGTTCCTTGTGCGTCTTGGTCCCAATAATAATGACCGCGTCCTTTTGATTGGCGATATCCGCCAGCATCAGGGCGTTGAAGCGGGCCGCCCTTTCGAGCAACTGCAGGACGCGGGAATGCGCACAGCGAGACTCGACGAGATTGTGCGCCAGCAGGACCCGGCTCTGAAATCTGCCGTCGAACTGCTGGCCACGGGCCAGGTTTCCGCGGCGCTCGCCGCACTCCAACAGCAGGGCCATGTGAAGGAAATTCCCGACGCAGAAGAGCGCATCCGCGCCATCGCCAAGAGTTACGTCGAATCACGCGAGAACACTCTGATCGTCTCACCGGACAATGCTTCCCGCCGCGAGCTGAACGTGGCTGTCCGTCAGGAGCTCAAGGCCACTGGAAGCCTTTCCCCAGAAGATCACACATTTCATATCCTGGTTCAGCGGCAAGATATGACCGGAGCCGAACGATCCTGGGCAAGCCACTACCAGATCGACGACGTAGTCCGCTACTCACGCGGCAGCAAGGTCATCGGAATCGAAGCCTCCGCCTACGCATCGGTCGTCGCGATCAACTCAGCGGCAAACCAGCTCACGGTCGAGAAACCGAACGGAGACCTTGCCACGTACGATCCCCGCCGCCTCACCGGCGTCAGCGTCTACCGGGAGATGGAACGCGAGTTATCACTAGGCGACCGCATCCAGTTCACCGCGCCCGACAAATCGCTCGGCGTTGCCAATCGCGACCTCGCAGTAATCCAGTCAATTGCCCTGGATGGCCGCGTGACCGCTCGCCTCGACAACAACCGCGAGATCGAATTCAACGTCAACCAGCATCGTCATTTCGACCACGGCTACGCCGTTACTAGTCACAGCTCCCAGGGCCTCACCGCTGAACGCGTCCTCGTTCACGCGGACACCAGCGTCCACCCGGACCTCCTCAACTCCCGCTTCGCCTACGTCTCCATCTCCCGAGCCAGCCATCAGGCCACGCTCTTTACCGATGACATGGCAAAACTCGGCCCACAGCTCGGAGCCGATGTCTCGAAGACGTCCGCCCTGGAAATCAATCAAGCTTCTTCGGTCACACAGGCAATTGGGATGGGGCTCTGACGGTGGCAAGCATTACGGTACGCGAATAACCATGGCGACGATGACAGCCATTCCCGAGAATTACGACATGCCTAAGTCTCCACTACCCCCTCTACGACTCCGCAAGAGTAAGCCTAAACACGGCCCTACCTTTCATGTGAAGTATTAGCCACGTTCGCATTGCGATTGGGAAAGTTGGCAGAATTCCCTTCCACTTACAGCCGCACTCCCCTATAGGTTTTGTTTCCCCAGGAATGCAATATCTATGATCCGCTCCTCCGACCTCAGCCAATTCGCCCCCTCGCCCAGTAGCAGCATGGGCGCTACGCGCTTCATCAGGTTGGAGCCTGCAAGAGCAGGTTTCACCAAGGCAGACGGTAGCCTCCCCAGCGTGGCCAGGACCCAATCGTGCCCACCGTTGGCGGCTTCGATCAGGCACTTCAGGACGGTCTCATTCGCGATCAGGCGCAGCACCTCGGAAGCTCCAGCAGCGCGACGCGGGTCTGCGGTGACGAGTTCTTGAACAAGCTGCCGAATAACTTGTTCAGATGTGTCGCTACCAAAAGCTACAATCGCGTGCAACGCAACATTCTCATCCTCATCGGCGATGAAAGACAGGAGTTGGTCGTAAACTTTCATACCTGCCTTGCCCAGACCCCACACGGCAGCCTGGCGGATTTCATCACCGGCTAACTTGGGCTCGCTCGCGACCCGTAACAGTTCCCCACGCGCAAAAGCGCTTCCCAGCTCTGTCAAAATCAGCACCGCTTCCATCCGAAGGTCTTTGCGTCCTTCGCCCCACAGAACCTTGCCGATGCACTCCATACCGAACGCCGACCCAAGCGTGGCGGAGGCGCCTGCCGCTTCAAGCGCAACCCGCTCTTCCTTCTCGGCTTTGAGCAACGATTCCAGAGCGGGAATAGCGGCTGCCCGCAACTCCTCCCGGTACGGGACAGATTTCACAGCCGCGTAGCGATCCACCGCATTTGCCTCGTGTAGTCCCGCAAGCGGGTCGTAGGCCTTCTTAAGGAAAGCGGATATATCCGCGAGGGTCTTCGGTGCGCCTGCAAGGA
>JBKQKT010000496.1:0-5852 GCA_052147365.1 Candidatus Korobacteraceae bacterium
CGCGATCAATTGCTGGTGTCCGACATTCTCTTCGATCGCCTGACCTTCGAGAACTTCAATCTGACGCCGGTGGACTTCGTCGTGGAGATTTTGTTCGACGCCGATTTCGTCGATGTCTTCCAGGTGCGCGGCGTAGTTCGTAAAGAGCACGGCCAGTATTACCGGCCTATTGTCCGCGACAACAGCATCGCCTTCTACTATCGCGGGCTCGACAACGTGATGCGCCAGACCCTGGTGAAGCTGGCGCCGGCACCGACGGAAGTCCGCGAGTGTATCGCCCGCTGGGAGCTGCGCCTGGAGCCGCTGAAGCAGGTGCAGATTGAGACATCGGTGACGGCGTTCGTCCAGGGCCGCTCCTCGCTGGCTCGCAATTACGACGCCAACTACCACTTGCAGCAACGCCGGTCCAACTTCGCGCGCTGGGAGGCCAGCTCCACCAGTTTTCACACCGACAATGAGGTCTTTGACGAACTGCTGAAGACCGGCATCAGCGACTTCCATGCCCTGCAAATTCCGGAAGGCGACCAGCACATCCTCGCCGCCGGCATTCCCTGGTTTGCCACCATCTTCGGGCGCGACTCCATCATCGCCGCATACCAGGCGCTATCCCTGAATCCGCAGCTCGCGCTGGACACGTTGCGAGTGTTGGCGCGCTATCAAGGCAAGGAATACGACGACTGGCGTGACGAGGAGCCGGGCAAGATCCTGCACGAATACCGCGACGGTGAGATGACCCGCGACGGCGAGATGCCGTTCAGCCCCTACTACGGATCCATCGATGCCACGCCACTTTTTCTTGTCCTGTTAAGTGAGACCTTTCACTGGACCGACGATGAAGAGCTGGTAGAAGAGTTGCTACCCAATGCTTATGCGGCTCTGAATTGGATCGACCAGTATGGCGATCTCGACGGGGACGGCTTCGTAGAATATAAGCGCCGTTCGCCCAAAGGGCTGGTCAATCAATCTTGGAAGGACTCCTGGGACGCCAATATGCACCGCGACGGCACCGTGGCCCAGACTCCCATCGCGCCCTGCGAAGTCCAGGGTTACGTCTACGATGCCAAGGTCCGGATGTCATCCCTGCTGCGCGGCTTCGGCGACGTGAAGACTGCGGACAGGCTCAAGCGTGACGCCAGCGAACTGGCGCGCCGCTTCGAACGCTCCTTTTGGCTGCCCGACCGCGGCTTCTACGCCATGGCGCTGGACGCCGACAAGAAGCCTCTGGAGGTTGTCGCATCCAACCCTGGGCATCTGCTGTTCAGCCGCATTATCAATAAAGACCGTGCGCGTGCGGTATGCAACCGGCTGTTGCGCGGTGACATGTTTAGCGGCTGGGGTTGGCGCACCATGTCCAGCCAGGAGCGCATCTTCAATCCTCTCAGCTACCATCGCGGCTCGGTATGGCCGCACGACAACTCCATCATCGCCCACGGCATGGCGCTCAACGAGTTTCGCGACGGCGCGTTGCGCATCCTGACCTCGCTCTACCAGGCGGCGGTGAACTTCCGCGACTATCGCCTGCCCGAACTCTTCTGCGGCATACAGCGGCGCGAATATGATGAGCCAGTGCATTACCCTGTATCGTGCTCACCGCAAGCCTGGGCCTCAGGCGCAATGTTTCTCATGCTGGCCTCGGTGCTGGGAATTCGGCCCAGCGCGCCGCGCAAGGAACTGAACATCATCAATCCGCAACTGCCAGAGTGGCTCGATCACCTGCACATTCGCCGCCTGCGCGTCGGAGGGAGCCGCGTGGGACTCGACTTCACTCGCCGCGGCACCCGCACCTTCTGCAACGTGGTCGACGTCGAGGGCGACAAGCTGCTGGTAAATGTGGCCTTCAAAAAGTGACCGGCGGCCTTTTCGTCATCCCATCGTCATACGCTTGCCAGCAGTCGAAAGTACCGCCTCGCCTTGTGCACGTCCTTCGCGATTTGCTCGCGCAAAGCTTCGACTGACGGAAACTTGACTTCCGGCCGCAGCCGCTTCAGAAAGATCAACTCCAGCTCGGTCTGCGCCAATAGCTCGATCGGATGGAAGTTCAGCAGGTGGCTCTCAATGGCGAACGAGTCCGGCCCGAATGTAGGACGATTGCCGACATTGGTCACGGCGTCGAAGCACTCGCCGCCGACGCGCAACCAGGTGATGTAAACGCCATCGGCGGGGACGAGTTCGTCGTAGCGCGAGAGGTTGATGGTCGGCACCGTGTACTTGTGGCCGTAACCGCGACCGCGACCGGGAGTCGAGACGATGCTGAACGGACGTCCCAGCAGAGCGCGCGCCTTGCTCACTTCCCCGCCCGCCAGCAATTTGCGAATTTCGCTGCTGGAAACGTGATGGCCGCGTCGCAACTGCTCCGGATAAACGACGGCTTCGAAGCCCATCTCCTTGCCGAGCGCGCCCAGCGTGTTGACGTTGCCTTGCGCTTTGTGGCCGAAATGGAAGTTGTATCCCTCGTGCACTTCGCGCGCGTGCAGAATGCTTACGAGCACGTCGCGCGCGAAATCCTGCGCTGACATCAGAGAGAGATCGCGCGTGAACGGCAACGCCAACACGGCATCGACGCCGGCCTGCTCCAGCAATTGTAACTTGACTGGCAACGGCGTCAGCAGCTTGGGCGCAACATCGGGCCGCAGAATGCGCAGCGGATGCGGCTCGAACGTAACCGCGACGGCTTTGCCGCCGAGCGCGTGTGCGCTCCGTGCCATGCGCCGCACCACTTCCTGGTGCGCGCGATGCACGCCATCGAAGTTGCCTACGCTCACAATTGTGGGTCCTAACTGCGGCGGCACGTCGTCAAGTTTGTGGAAGACTTGCATGCGGCTGGCGTCCTAGAGGTCGAACTCGAGTTTGAGCCCATCGTGCGCCAGGCGTACATTTGCGGGAAGCTTGGCGTTGGTCTCCTCGTGCGGTAGGTCGTGCGCTATGTGGGTAAAGAAAGCGCGCTTCGGCTTCAGCCGTTCCACCAGTTCCAGGGAACTGGCGACCGTCGAGTGCGTTGGATGCGGATGATGACGCAGCGCGTCGAGAAACAGGATGTCAAGATCCTGCAATTGAGCGAGCGACTCTTCCGGCACGCTGCTGAAGTCAGTGAGATACGCGGCCGAACCGAAGCGATACGCCTCGATGGGAATGTCGCCATGAAAAACCGGCAGCGGCGCGAACGTCACTCCGAACAGTTCGAGAGGCCCGTTCACCGGTTGGATCTCGACTTGCGCGAGTCCGCCGTATTTATAATCGCCCTCGAAAATATAGCGGAAGACGCTGCGCAGCGTTCGCGCGGTCGTATCGCTGGCAAACAGCGGGATCTTACCGCCGCCGGTGATGCGCGGAAAGCTGAGCGGCCGCACATCGTCGAGGCCGAGAATGTGGTCGGCGTGGCCGTGCGTGTAAAGCACGGCATCAATCTTCCTGATTCGCTCGCGGATGGCTTGCTCGCGGAAATCAGGCGTGGTGTCGATGAGAACGGTTCGCCCGTCCCATTGCACCATCACTGAAGGACGCGTGCGGCGATCATGCGGGTCCGCCGACATGCACACACGGCACTCGCAGCCAATCGTGGGAACGCCCATCGAGGTCCCGCTGCCCAGCACGGTGAGCGTTGCCTTCATCCGGCCTTGACGTCAGCGCCGGGACCACCCTCCGGCGGGCGCGTGAGCAGATTGGTAACTTCGAGATAAGCCATGCGCAGCTCATAGAGGATGTTCTGCAGCATGTTTGCCTCGGCCGGCGTCAGATTGCCCTTGGTCTTCTCCTGCAGGATGGCGAGCGTGTCAATCGTCTGTCGCGCGCCGATCAGGTCCACCACTGGCTTCTCCCCCGGCGGCGCAGCGAGCCCGAGTTGAATGAGCGCGCTCATGTAAATCGAGGCCGCGAACTTCTCGAATGTCATCTCGAAGTCCTGCGCGGTGCGCGCCTGCCCTTGCTTGCGCATCTCCCGGTTGAGCTGGTCGTCCATTTGCCGGGTCGAATCTTTGTAGGCATCGGCCGAGGCTTGCTGTTCGGCAACGCTGGGAGCTTCCGGCTCCGGCCCATTGGCTGGCGGAACAATCGTCTGCGTGGCGGCCGACGGCGCTTGCTGCTTCTGCGCTGCGCGCTCGTCATTGACGAGCTTTTGGGCTTCGCGCTTCTCGCGCTCCCGTTCGGCACGCCGTTCCTCGTCTTCCACCACGTCCTGGCGCAATTCGCCGTCGCTGCTGAAAAGCCGGCGGTCAGTAACTACGAAATCGGACTTCTTCTCTTTGTCTCGCATAGATTTTCGCTATTCGCTCTTTCGCGTCAGAGTTCGCTACGGAAAGGTAATGTCTGGACCACCGCCGTTTGGCTGCCGATCTGCACGGCAGCGCCCGGAGCCACGATTTCGCGCCGCAGATATCCCAGCGCCAAGGTTCGCTCACCGCTCGGGAATGGAACACGCGCCGCGCTGGTGATCTCGCCCACTTCTTTGTCGTTAGCGGAGACCTTGGTTCCCGCTTGTGGTAGATCTCCTGCAACTTCGAAACCGCTAAACATGCGATGGACGTTGCCGCGCGCATGGATGCGTTCCACGATCTCCTGCCCGATGTAGCAACCTTTGGCGAAGTTCAACGCGTAATGCTGGCCCGTCTCGTGCGGCAGGTCGCGTTCCCGCAGATCAACGCCGAAGCGCGGCAGGCCTTTAGCGATGCGATACAGCTCCAACGCGTCGCTGCCTGCGGGCGTTGCTCCAGCAGCCTGGAGTGCGTTCCAAACCTTGTCGGCGTTGTCGCCGGAGAACCAAATCTCATACACGTCCATCGGCGGCTGCGCGCTGCGCGCGACCGAAATACCGATGTCGCGCCACACTGTATCGCACACCTGACCAGGTTGGAGTTGCGTGACATTAACGCCCGCATGAGACAACACATCGGGAGCTTTCGGCCCAGCCACTCCAACGGTCGCCAGCTTATCGCTGATGTCGGCTACCTCGACATCATCCATGATGATGTATCGATCGAAGATGGCGGCAATGGCCGGCGCCTGCTCTCGGTCGGTGGTAACCAACAGATAATCGCCTCGATTGTAGGCGACCAAATCCCCCTGAATGCGGCCCTGCGCGTTGAGCAGAAAGCTGTACACGCCGTGCCCAACGGCAAGATCGCGAACATTGTTCGTGACCATCCCGTTCAGCCAGCGGACGCGGTCTTCGCCGCTCAGCACCAGCCTGGCTTGCCAGCCCATGTCAAAAATCGCGCAACCTTCCAAGAAGGCGCGAAACTCCGCCGCCGTGTCACCAAACGACGCGGGCGTATCCGCCCCGCGATAGCCGCCAAGGCGGGCGCCAGAGGCCACGAGTTTCTCTTGAGTCGTCGCAATACTCATACGCAATCTTTGATTATAGCGAAGCGAAATCGGTCGCAGGACGCAATAAATCCTTACTGCGAACACTACCGCGCTTCAGGATGCATGTACTTTCACATTGCAGATCGACGCAATGATCTCCAGCGCCTGAGCGCATTGCTCGCGGCTGACATCAAGATGAGTGACAAATCGAATGAGCTGCGGATTAACCCCGTTGGCCAGTACGTTGCGCTCTGCCAGCTTGCGCGACAACTCCGTCGAGGTCATCCCCGTGCCGCTGACATCGCAAATCAGGATGTTCGTCTGCACGTTATCTGGATTGATCTTGATACCGGGTATCTGCGCTAGACCTTCCGCCAGGAAACGTGCATTGGCGTGGTCCTGCGCCAGCTTTTGCGGCCCCTGTTCCAGCGCGATGAGACCTGCTGCCGCAAGAATTCCTGCTTGCCGCATGCCGCCGCCGAGCGCCTTGCGATAGATGCGGCCACGATCCATCAGCTCAGCACTGCCCACCAGCAGCGAGCCCACAGGTGCGC
>JBKQKT010000497.1:0-5047 GCA_052147365.1 Candidatus Korobacteraceae bacterium
CACTTTGTAGCGACCCCATAAGAAAGAGTATCTACCTTCTCTACCCGCGCTACCCGTTTTCATGTTGACAGAACCTATCGTGTTAGGTTAGCGTTATGGCATGAGATGTTCGATACACAATATCCCCCTGGTTTGCTACTGCCCCGCGTGCCGTGGCCGAATAACCTCGAAGCGCAAAGCAGCCACATCTCGTGCAAACGGCAAACTGGGCGGGCGTCCGAAGGGCAGCAAGACAACACGAAAGGCGAAGCCATGATCTACAAGCGTGGTCGTATCTACTGGTACAAGTTCGTATGGCAAGGTGACACAATCCGCGAATCCACAAAGCAGGGGAACGACAAGGTTGCGCGCCAGATGGAAGCGGCGCATCGGACTTCGCTGGCGAAGGGCTTGGTTGGCATCCGCGAGAAGCGGACAGTTCCCACACTGAAAGAGTTTTGTGAGCGGCGGTTCGAACCGTGGGCGAAGGCGACATTCGAAAACACTTGCCGCAACAATTGGTTTTGGTTTCGCGCTGGAATCGGTCGCCTCACACGATACGAGACACTGGCGAATACCAAGCTCGACGAAATCACGAATGAGAAAGTGGCGGGCTTCGCCGTTCATGAGCAGACCCGCTTGCTGAATCGCGGACGGGATGAGGGCGAGGAAAAGTGCGGGCTGGCTGTGAGTTCGATCAACAGTTCGATTCGCGTGCTTCGCCGGATACTGAATCTCGCCGCTGAATGGGGCGTGATTGAGTCCGCTCCCAAGCTGGCCCTGCTGCCGGGGGAGAACCATCGGGAGCGAGTCATTAGCCCGGAGGAGGAGAGCAGGTATCTGGCGGCTGCTTCGTTTCTGCTTGCCGATGTTGCCACGATTCTGGCTGACACGGGAATGCGCCCCGATGAGTGCTATCGGCTGTGCTGGGAAGATTTGACCTGGGCAAACGGTCGCAATGGCTCGTTGCTGGTGCGCCACGGAAAGACAGCAGCAGCCCGCCGTGTGCTGCCGATGAGTCCGAGGGTGCGGGGCGTCCTAGAAATGCGCTGGGAACGCGCTGGAAGGCCCGTAGAAGGCTTTCTGTGGCCCGCTCCGACCCTCAGTGGCCACATAGATCATTCGAGCCTAAAGAAGCAGCATATCCGCGCTGTGAGACTCAGCAAGGTGCGCCCGTTTGTGCTGTACGATTTCCGGCACACGTTCCTGACGCGTTTGGGCGAATCAGGCTGTGATGCTTGGACACTTGCCCGCATCGCGGGACACAGTTCGGTTGCAATTTCCAGCCGCTATGTTCACCCGTCCGAGGATGCGGTTCTGTCGGCCATGTCTCGACTGGGTGGGCACAAAATTGGGCACAGTCTGAAAAGTGAGGGAATCGGCGGGCTTTCAAATCAGCCGCAACTTACTGACGGGCAAGAAGAACTCTGGCGCGCCCGGAGAGATTCGAACTCCCGACCTATTGCTCCGGAGGCAATCGCTCTATCCAGCTGAGCTACGGGCGCGCTGTCAAAATTATACATGCCACTCGCTGCCGCTAGGACTGGGGAATAGCGGGGTTCATCCGGCTCACCGGGAAGAAACCCTTGCGCCAAAATGCGCCGAAGCATACAACGATAAAAAGGCGGGACGCGTCTGATTTGTTTCACGGGTTGCGTATTCGCATTAATAAGAGGTGAGCCATGCAAAGCTGGAAAAGAGCAGTCGTATTCGGGTCGATCGGCGTAGGTGTCGCGCTCATCGTAACGGGCCGCCGTCCGCTGGGGATGGCGTGTACTGCTGGTGGCCTGGCGGTGCTGGCCTCCGAGTATCCCGAGAAGTTCGAAGCCGTGTGGGAGAATGCCCCGGACTACCTGCAAAAGGGAATGCAAATTTTTGCCACACTACAAAAGTTGGGAGAAGGTTTCGCCGAGGACGCCGAGAGGCGGAGCGTTAGCGCCTGGCGCGAAGCGCGTTCGCAATACGGTTCGTAAGTGGTGGACTGGGTCCGATGTGGCGGCGTATGAGAACTTGCCGCTCACTTCGATGACCTGGCACTCCAGGGAGAGGCGGAGACAGGGGCGGTATCGTGGTCCTCGAAGCCCTCGTGCGGCTCGGGCGGCGCGACTTTCGGTAACTTTTCGAGCAAACGCGCGCAACGGTTCCAGCGCAGGATCGCGTCGTCGTTCTTCGGGGGGTGGATTTTTTCCGCCGCTTCGAAATGGCGCATGGCCTCTTGGAACAGCACAGTCACCGCGCGCGGCGGCCGTCCGGCGCGCAATTGCTTCTTGGCTTGCCGCTCGCACAGGAGGCCCATGCAGTATTGCAGCTCATAAGGATCCGTGAGGCGCTGGAACACATTCTCCGCCTCGGAGTATCGATCAGAATCCTCGCCTGTGAACTCATCCGTGATCGCCAGGCCCAGAACCCGCAGTGCAGTCTGGTTCTCCGGATCGACTGCCAGGATATCGTGGCAAATGGACTCCGACTCCTCCGGCTCATTTAAATGCCGATAGTGTTCCGCCTTTGCTATGGCCTCGGCAATCGCATCCTGCGAAATTGTTTTCAATTTGAGTTCCACGAGATTCCCTCCAAGTCAGATCGTCCAGAGCAGGTAGGCCGCGACGGCTGTTCCGAGGACCGCTCCTCCATAACATAGGACGAAGATCAGCCCGGTAAGATGCTTTACTTTGAGCCCATCATAAAGCGTGTAGCGAAAACGATGCGCCCAGTGAAACAGCGGCAAGGAACATAACACGAACAGATAGATCCGCACTAAGGGCATTCGCACCAGCGATAGCAGAAACTCATAGCTCGGCGTCGGCAGCCATCCCAGCGGAATCGCGATGAAGAACAGGAACAGTTGCACAGGGATCAGCATCGCGGCGACAACTCCGCCTGCGCTGAACAGCATCCAGAAGAAAGCCTCATTAGACGGTTTCGTCATGCCTTACCTCACCGCAAGAGCAGCCAGCACACAAATCCCGACACGATGACCCACGCAACGTAGCTCGGAGCCGCAATCAGCGCACCCGGGACCCGTTTCCCGCCCATGCGCACCGGCATCGCACTGGGCGCAAGGTTAAACCACGTAATCGTGTGTAAGACGACAAATAAGAAGCTGACAATGTTGAGCACGATGAGCAGCGGATTGCGCATGACCTGCTGGAAATACGCATACCCCTCCGGTCCGTCGCGCAGCGAGCTCAGCATGAATAGAGTCTCGATGACGAACACCGCGACGAAGACGCTGCTCAGTTCGCGCAGTATGAACTTCAGGTAGTGCCATTCGCCCAGCCACCAATACACCGACACGTGCGGCCTGTACCAGCGCGGATGGAATGGCGTGTAAGTCGCCGCTTCCTTGGAAGTTCCCTCATTCACTGTGGCCATCCTAAGTACCGTGACCTCTCGGCGTCACAAACGACTTCACCCAGTCCAGCACCGCCGCGATCTTATACTGCTGGATTGCGCCAGCTGGATCCACATGCTTGGGACAAACGCGCGTACATTCTCCAACAAACGTGCAGCCCCAAACGCCAACCGGATGCGCCAGGATCGCCGTGCGCTCGGCGGCGCCTTGATCGCGCGAATCCATGTTGTAGCGCTGCGCGAGCGCGATTGCCGCCGGCCCAACAAACACAGGGTCCAACCCCACGACCGGACACGCCGCGTAGCACAACGTGCAGTTAATGCACATGCTGAACTGCTTGTAGCGGTCCACCTGCTCCGGCGTTTGCAGGAACTCGCCCTGAGTTAGAGGCGGCTCGTCTTTGGGCATCAGCCAAGGCTTCACCTTGGTGAGCTTGGCGAGAAAGTCGCTCAGTTCCGTGACCAGGTCGCGCACAATCGGAAAGTAGCGCAGCGGCTCAACGCGAATCTTCCGGCCATTCTTGGCGTAGCTGGAGAGGAACGTGGCGCAGGTCAGCTTGGGCTCGCCGTTCACCATCATGCCGCAACTGCCGCAGATGCCCATACGGCAAGACCAACGGTAGGTGAGGGTCCCATCCACCGTGTCCTTGATGTGGTTTAGAGCGTCGAGAACCACCCATTCCTTGTAAACCGGCACCTCGAAGCTCTGGAAGTACGGTTGCTGGTCCTGCTCGGGAGAATAGCGCGCGATTTCGAGGATGATCTTGTCAGCCATCACTTGGTCCGTTGTGCCGTCATTGTCTCGCCATGCTTAGCCCGTTGCCCGTAAACTCGTTCTCCCGGCGGCCAGCGCGTGATCGTCACCGGCAGATATTCCACCCGCGCGGAGCCATCGGCATTGCGGTACACAAGGGAATGAGCCAGGAATTTCTCATCGTCCCGGTCGGGATAATCGGTGCGCTGATGCGCGCCCCGCGACTCCGTACGATGCAGTGCGCATTGCACTATCGCCTCCGCCACGTCCAGCATGTAACCCAGCTCGAGCGCCGACTCCAGTTCGGTGTTAAAGGTGCGGCTGCGGTCATCCAGATTGATGTCCGCCGACCGCTCCTGTAGCTCGCGCAACTTGGCCGCTCCTTCCACCAGCAACGGGCCGTCGCGATAGATGCCTGCGCTCTTCTCCATGGTCGCCTGCATCTCGCTGCGAATAGTGGCCACGCGCTCACGCACGCCGGTCTTACGCAGGAATTGCGACTCCAGCCTCTTCTCCTCCTCGAGCGCCTGCGCCAGGACCGCGCCGCTTGCAGGCTTCTGCTGGATCGCAAACTCAGCCGCAGCCCTGCCAGCCCTCGCACCGAACACCAGACACTCAGGCAGCGAATTCGATCCCAGGCGGTTCGCGCCGTTGATGCTCACGCAAGCCACTTCGCCTGCAGCCAGCAGCCCTCTCAATGGCGTCGCACCATTGATGTCGGTGCTGACGCCGCCCATCATGTAATGAATCACAGGGCGGACGGGAACAAGTTCCCTCACGGGGTCGATGTTCTGATACTTCAGGCACAGCTCGCGCACGAAGGGCAGCCGCGCGTTGATCAGCTTCTCTCCCAAATGCCGCAGGTCAAGGTGCACCACGTGTCCATGCGGTGTCTCGATGGTGCGTCCCTTCTCATATTCCTTTACGAAGGCCTGCGATAGCCGGTCGCGCGGTCCCAGCTCC
>JBKQKT010000498.1:0-25323 GCA_052147365.1 Candidatus Korobacteraceae bacterium
CGTACCTTCGATCTGGAGATCTACGTCAGTCCGGGCGGATACATCTGCGGCGAGGAAAGTGCGCTGCTGGAAGCTCTGGAGGGCAAGCGTGCCGAGCCGCGTAACAAGCCGCCTTTCCCGGGGACGAACGGGCTGTGGAACATGCCCACAGTGATCAACAATGTGGAGACATTCACCTTCGCAGCCGCGATTCTGGCGCGCGGGGTTGATTGGCACAAGTCGCAGGGCCTTAACGGTTCGGTCGGGCTCAAGTTCGTCGGTATCAGCGGTGACGTGATTCGCCCGGGCGTGTTTGAGGTTCCGATGGGTGTTTCGTATCGCGACCTGATCTTCAAGTACGCGGGAGGCGTGCCCGATGGCAGAAAGCTGCTCGGGTTCGCTCCGTCAGGGCCGTCATCCGGCTACCTGCCCGCCAGCATGCTGGATCTGCCGCTCGACTTCAAGGCGGTGGCGGATGCCGGCTCGATGGTGGGCTCAGGCGCGATTGTAGTTTGCGCCGACAATCGCTGCATGCTCGACATGGCGTTGAATTCGGTCCGTTTCTTCCGCAATGAATCCTGCGGCAAGTGTGTGCCTTGCCGCGTGGGCTCGCAAAAACTGGTGAGCATCCTGAGCGGTTGGACGTCCGGTGACGCCAAGCCTGGTGACCAGGAACTGTGCGAAGAGCTGTTCCAGGCCATGCGCATGACTTCCATCTGCGGCCTGGGGCAGATCGTGCACGCGCCCATAACCTCCGTCATGCAGCATTTCCCCGATGTCGTCGAGGACCACCTGAACCGAAAGCAGTGCTCCGCCGGAGTTTGCTTTCAGCCCGCGGCGGTGACCTAATGGCTAGCCCGATTACAGCTACCGAGCACCCCTTCGTTACCCTCACCATTGATGGGCGAGAGGTGGTCGTCCCCTCGGGCACCACCATCTTCGATGCTGCGCGCTTGTCCGGGATCACCATTCCCACGCTCTGCCATCAGCAGAACGAGACACCAGTGGGGGTGTGCCGCTTGTGTGTCGTGGACGTCGGCGCACGCGTTTACACCGCGTCGTGCGTTCGTCAAGTGGAACCAGGCATGGTGGTGAAGACCGCAACGGATGATGTGACCGGCGTGCGGCACACCCTGCTCGAGCTGCTGATGGCCGATCATCCCACCCCATGCAGCCGCCAACAGCAGACCCAGGACTGCGAACTGGAGCGCCTCGCCACTCACGCAGGTCTGACGGCGCCACGTTTTCCCGGCCTGCCCACGCCTCGCGGACATGACGAGTCTTCCGCCTCCATCGCCGTCAATCATGATGCCTGCATCCTGTGCGAGCGTTGCATGCGCGGCTGCAGCGAGATTCGCCACAACTTTGTACTGGCGCGCCGCGGAAAAGGCTACCAGGCTGGGATTGCCTTCGACGAGAACCTTCCTATGGGCAACTCGACGTGCGTCAGCTGCGGAGAGTGCATGGTCTCCTGTCCCACCGGCGCGCTGGTTAACCGGAAGGTCATCGGCAGTGCGCTGGCCGGGGATCATCCCGTACCCACCGAGGAACTCAAAGACCTTCCGATCTTCGAGAATGTGTCGGGCACCTTCCTGAGCCTGAACAGCAATGCAGTGAGCAAGCGGCATTTCAAGGCCGGTGAGATCATCTGCCGCGAAGGCGATTACGGTTCCACTGCGTTTTACATTCTGGAAGGGACTTGCGAAGTTTTTCTCTCCAGCCCCATCGCGCACGTCTCGACCAAAGCGGAGCACGGCGGCTTCTTCAAGAGGCTGAAGTCCAACCTCACTGGCCGCGCGCAAACCAGCGCGGCCAGAAGCGAACGCGCCTTCATCCCGATTGATGCTCCCATCGATCTGCCGTATGCCAAGCCGATTGCCGAGCTGACCAAAGACGACCTGTTCGGCGAAATGACGTGCATGAGCTTTTATCCGCGGTCAGCGACGGTCCGCGCCAAGACCGATTGCACCATGCTGGAGATGTTGCGCAATGTGCTCGACATCCTGCAACGCAACAAGACGTTTCGCGAGAAGCTGGAGCTCAACTACCGCAGACGGGCGTTGGAAAATCATCTGCGCAGTCTTCCTCTGTTCGCCTCCCTCACTCCAGAATTCATCGATCAGCTACGGGAGCGCGTCGAGCTGCGGCGTTATTCGCCCGGCCAGATTCTCTGCCGTGAGGGGGCGCACTCGGACAGCTTCTTCCTGGTGCGACTGGGCTTCGTCAAGGTTTCGCAGTCTCACCCCGGCGGTGACCTCGTCCTGGGATACGTCGGACGATCAGGCGTGCTGGGCGAAATGTCACTCCTGGGCGCCGGCGCCTACACCGCAACCTGTACCGCTCTAGACCATGTCGAAGTAGTTCGAATCGGGGCGGAAGATTTCCGCCTCATGGTTGAGCAGTTTCCGGAGGTCAAAAAGGGTCTGCAAGAGATCGCGCAACAGCGCATCGCAGAGAACCGGGCCCGGCTCACCACCATTCAAAGTGCTCCCATTGACGCTTTTCTGGCACAGGGGCTGATGGATGCGCAAAGCCTGCTGGTGATGGATCTGTCGCGTTGCACCAGATGTGACCAATGTGTCCGGGCTTGCGCGGACGCGCACGATGGCGTCAGCCGGCTTATTCGCGATGGATTACGCCTCGACAAATACTTGATCGCGACCTCCTGCCGTCAATGCAAAGACCCGCTGTGCATGGTCGGGTGTCCAGTAGGCTCAATCCGCCGCAAGGGCAGCCTGGAGATGGTGATCGAGGATTGGTGCATCGGATGCGGTATGTGCGCCAGCAACTGCCCATACGGGAACATCAACATGCACCCCTTCCAGGTGCAGGCGGAAGATCTCTCGCAGCCCGGGCGCAAGATCGCGAAGGTGCAAAACAAGGCCACCGCGTGCAATCTCTGCCTTGACTATGATGAGCCGAGCTGCGTCTATGCCTGTCCCCACGACGCCGCGCACCGTGTCAACCCGCGCGAATTCTTTGCTCATCTCTCCGAGCAGCAAACCATCAGCCTGAAGAAGGACGGATAGCGTGCTCATCGATCGCACACATCGTCCCTGGATCATCGCCACCGTCGCGGCGCTCGTGCTGGGCACGGCGTTCTACATTCCCTACGCGCTGTTTTCCACGCGAGGACCCCAGGGTGGCAGCACCACCGGGATCATCTACGGGAGTCTCGGTTCCGCGATGATGCTGTTCGCAGGGCTGCTGGGCGCGCGCAAGAAAGTTCCGGTGTGGCGTGTGGGCCGCGCGACTACGTGGATGCGTGGTCACCTCTGGCTGGGATTGCTGAGCTTCCCCTACATCCTGTTTCATTCCGGTTTCAGCCTGGGCGCTGCTCCCCTGACTCGCACCCTGATGGTGTTGTTCATCATCGTGGTGGCAAGCGGAATCGTGGGCGCAGCTTTGCAGGAGTACATCCCGCGGCTGATTACGGACCGCGTGACGATGGAGACGGTGTACGAACAAATTGATAGAGTGTGCGGGCAGTTGGTGGACGAAGCGCAGACCGTCACTTCGGAACTCTGCTCCGCCCTGGAGGGCAACCTCGAGTTCGCCAACCAAAAGCGTCGCGCTGAGGCAGCCGCTGCCGGAACCATGGGTGGTCTCACGTTCGCGTCGGCCCTCGACACCGACGAGCGGTTCGCCGGCACAATGCACAGTTTTCTTGAAGATGAGATGAAGCCGTACCTTCTGCAGGACGGCGGTCGCGGTCGTGTGCTCGCCGATAAGCAAAGAACTTCAGCGATGTTCCAGCAGTTTCGCGTCCTGTGTCCGGAAGACCTTTGGCCCCGCCTGACCGACCTGGAGAGCATCTGCGAGGAGAAACGTCAACTGGACCAGCAGAGGAGGTTGCATCGCATCTTGCACGGATGGCTTCTGTTTCACATACCCGTCTCCTATGCCCTGTTGCTGTTGGGCGCAGTCCACGCTGTCATTGCACTGAGGTACTGACCGATGCCACGCGTCCGAACCGCCAAGAAGCTCGCACAGCGCATTGACCTGCAGTACTTCAAGAAGCTCCATGGATTCCGCCGCTGGCGGCTGGTGCTGTCGATCGCCCTTCCCCTGCTTGCGGCGGGATGGCTGCTGGCAGAGAAGGTCTCGGGCAAGCACGCCATCTATAGCAGCGGTCCGGTCTCGTCGGCGCACGCTGTTTTCGGCCAGAATTGCGGACTCTGTCATGTTCGAGGCGCAAGCTTCAGTGCCAACGTCGAAGACAAAGCGTGTCTTGCCTGCCACAACGCTCCGGCCCACAACGCCAAGCAGACCTTCACACCCGCATGCGGTTCCTGCCACCTGGAACACAAGGGTGAGTTCAAATTGGCGGCGACGACCGATGCGGCGTGCACTCAGTGCCACGGCGACCTGCACGTGAAGGACGGCGAGCTAAAGTACGACCCCCATGTGTCGGACTTCGACAACAAGCACCCGCAGTTTCTCCCTTTGCGTCATGGCCAATACGATCCGGGGACAGTGAACCTGAACCATCATGCCCACCTGCAACCCACGTTGCGCGGGCCGAATGGACCGGTCCAGATGCAATGCAGTGACTGTCACCGGCCGGCCGGTATCAACCAGCCGTGGCCGTACTCGGTTGCGGTGGTGCAGCCGGCCAGCCAACAACCGATGGTGGCGCCCGTGACTGGGACGATGCAGCAGAAGAAGCGGTTTACGGAAACCGGCGCGGGACCGTACATGGCGCCTATCCGCTACGTCAACCAGTGCGCTGCCTGTCACACTCTGCAGTTTGACCCGCTGATCGCCGAACCCGCCCCACACGGTGACACCAAGAAGGTTCGCGCCTTTGTCGAAGACAAGATCAGGCAGCTCGTAAAGGAATATCCGGAACTCGTCCACCAGCCCATAAGCACCGGGTACAAGGACGAAATTGAGGCGACCCGCAATTTCCTGCGGCCCACGCGCGATTACCTCACCCTGCCCAAGCAGCCGACGACGCCGCAAAACTGGGTCGAGCAGCGTATCGAACTGGCGGAACGGCTCCTGTGGAAGAAAGACTGTAAAGTTTGCCACGAGCAAACCACCGGCGAGCCCGACACGATTCCGACCACTGTCAAAGCTGTGATTCCGGCGCGCTGGCTTCCGAACTCTGAGTTCGATCACCAGGCTCACCGCATGATGACGTGCGAGTCCTGCCACTCCCACATCTCCGAAAGCAAACAGACTTCCGACGTCAACTTGCCGGGTATCGAAACCTGCCGCCGTTGCCACAAAGAGCAAGGTGCGGCGGCAAACGCCGCCCAAGGGCGGTGCTACGAGTGCCACAGCTACCACGACTGGCGCAACGAACAGCCGGTCAAAGGTAAGTTTGACCTGAACGCCCTGACCGCGAGGACGTAGGATTAACGTGACCGCGAGTGAAGCTGGCGTTCCATCAGAATAGATGAAAATTTTCGTGAATTGTCATCACGAGCCCGCAGCGGCGGGCGAGGGATCTGCTTTCCGTTCGAAGCCAAATCAGATCCCTCGCGGATCAAAGTCCGCTCGTGATGACAATTTCTGCCGGCCCGTTATTTTCAGCTCAGTTTGCCGGAAACCGCTCTAATCAGCTATGATTGAAGCTTATCCAGCCAGTTAGGCAATCCTCTGGAGTCAATCCATGGCACAAGTATGTGAAATCTGCGGCAAAGGGCCGCGCTCAGGCAACAACATCAGCCACGCCCACAACGTGACCAAGCGGCGCTGGAACGTTAATCTCCGTCCCGTGCACGCTAAAACCAAGACCGGCAACAAGCGGATGCGCGTGTGTACCTCCTGTCTGCGCAGCGGCAAAGTCGTCAAGGCCTAGCGGTTCAGGCAATTAGGTTTATCTACCCTCCCACTACGGGAGGGTTTTGTTTTGGTGAACCATCGACCTGATGAATGCCCAGCCCAACGCAATGCCAATCGCTGCACCCGCCACGACGTCGCTGGCATAGTGGTATCCGTCATAAACTGCACCCAAGCACATCAAGACAACTGACACGAGCACCCACGGCGCGACTCGCGGCAGAAATCGCCAGACGAACACCAGCACCACGAAGGCCAGCATGATGTGCGCGCTGGGGAAGGCGTTGCCGTGCACACCGCCGCGGCTCTGGATGAGCCCCACTAAGGCATGAAACGGCCCGCCGTGTGCGCTGGCAAATTGTTGCACTCCAAAAAGGTTCGCCGGGCTCTTCGTCGGAAAAAGTAAGTACGTCGCGTAGCAAACGACGTAACCGGTGCTGAGCGCGTCGGTCAGGCGGCGAAACACATCTGCGAAGCCCGGCCTTCGGCGCCACGTCCAGAACATTCCGCCAAAGACCGGATACAGCGGATAAAACGCGAAGTAGCCGAACTCCAGAAACTCAACTACCCACGATGAGAGATGCTCGTGCATCCACAACGCGGGAGGCACTGCGAAGATCAGCGACTCAACCGCGACGAGATGAGCGTTTTGCCACTCGCCGCGGACCGAGAGCGACAGATAAGAAACCTCTTCGAATACCGTGATGAAGAAAATCACCGGCAGCCAGTCGTGGGCAAATTCCCAAACCTTGTCATCGCTTTGCTTGCGCGCCACCGTGAAAATCAAGACGATCGCGATAAAGTTGCACACCACATACCAGGGCCAGTGCTCCACGCGCTGGTAGCGCGCGCAGACCAGCACGGCGAGCGCGACGTGCACGCCGATATAGATGCGGTCGGTAAGATTCATTCGGATGGAAGGAGCATACTCTCACGCTTTGTCATCCGGAGTGTCACATGGACCTCCTGCCAGCCCACAGGGATGAAAATCAAAGACTCCGTGTCTTCCGTGGCTCCGCGGTGATGATTTTCGACGGAGGCGAAGAAGCCCCTGTACGGGCCAGAACGCACGCTTATAAGGACGAGTTAGGTCACCCCAACGCGATGACATCAATCTCAACCAGCACGTCTTTGGGAAGCCGCGCGACCTCCACTGTGGAGCGCGCTGGCGGCGCTTGCGTGAAGTAGCAGCCATAGACTTCATTCATCGCGGCAAAGTCGGACATGTTTTTCAGGAAAACCGTGGTCTTCACCACCTGCGCCAGCGAACTGCCTGCGGCCGTGAGGATGCAGGCAAGGTTCCGCAGCACGCGTTCGGTCTGCGCCGCCACGTCGCCCGAGTTGAGCTGCTGCGTCGCCGGATCGAGCGCGATCTGCCCAGAGAGAAACACGAATCCGTTGGCCTTGATGGCCTGCGAGTAGGGCCCGATGGCCTTGGGTCCATTGTCGGTGGCGATTACTTCGCGCATGAAACCTCCTGGTTGCGCATGTCAGATGCGCCTCGATTGTCGCATACGGGGTAGGGCCGTGCGCCTTCTCGCAAGCGACTGACAGCGCACCATCACCGGTGTTCTGCGTCACAGCATTGAGCTGCGCACTGAGCTAAGCTATTTTTCAAACCCTCACCAGACCCTCCCTTTGAGGAGACTTCATGCCTTTGGCTGTTGGCGGAGATACCGCAACCCCGCACAATCGCTCTCTGCGTCTGGCCATCATGGCGCAGCACATCGCGTGCGGAAACTTCGTGCTGGATGTAGGCTGCGGCCGGGGTGAATACCTGCTTGGCCTGCTCGAGTGCACTCCTAATGCGCTGGGTATCGACACCGCGGAAAAGAAGCTGGAAGACTGCTGGACGCAACATCCGAAGTTGCGACAGCGTGCATTGCAGGTGAGCGCCGACGCTATGCCCTTCCCGTCCGGTCAGTTCGATGTCGTCATCGTGAACGAGGTGCTCGAACACATACCTGATCAGGGCGGAGCCTTGCGCGAAATCTGGCGCGTGTTGAAGCCCGGTGGCAAGGTTCTGCTGTTCTGCCCGAACCGGTTTTACCCGTTTGAGACGCACGGGTTGCTGATTCGAGGAACTCTGCGAAAATGGCTGCCCTTTCTTCACTACTTGCCGCCATCGCTTGCCAGCCACTTCGCGATTGAAGCTGTGGCCAGAAACTATTGGCCGAAAGAAGCGACGCAGCTACTCGAGTCCCATGGGTTCCGCATTCAGCAGTTGGGATTTGTGCCGCAAACGTTTGAGAACATTAGCCGCTCGCAGCCGGCGCTGATCGGTCCTATGCGGCCTCTGCTCCGGAGTGGCGTTGCGGCAGCTGCAAAACTGCCGCTGATAAGAGTATTCGTCTCGGTCTCAACTTTCCTGATGGCGACCAAAGATGTGACCAATAATGCCGAGATTGACGCACATACAGAATGGCCGGAGAAAGTTCCTCCGGCCACACGATCCACCAACCACTACCTTGCGATCTTCTCCCCAATCGACTGCGCCTGGGTGAACAGCAACAGGTAATCCGGGCCGCCAGCTTTGGAATCGGTGCCCGACATGTTGAAACCACCGAAGGGATGAGCTCCGACAATGGCTCCTGTGCACTTACGGTTGATGTACAGGTTGCCGACGTGGAACTTCTCTTTCGCCGCGGCAATCTTGTCGTCGGACGTAGTATAGACGGCGCCGGTAAGGCCGAATTCCGTGTTGTTGGCGATCGCCAAGCCGTTTTCGAAACCACGCGACTTGATCACTGCCAGCACGGGGCCGAAGATCTCCTGCTGCGAAATCGTCGCCATCGGATCGACATCAGCAATCACTGTTGGCTGGATGAAGAAGCCGTCGCCAAGTTCATTGATGCGTGCGCCGCCGGTAATAAGCCTCCCGCCTTCAGCAATGCCCTTTTCGACGTAGCCAAGGATTGACTTCATCGACTTCTCGTTGACTACCGGCCCCATGCCGGGATTCTGCGTAGGATCACCCACGTTGATCTTCTCCACGCGCTCTCTCAGTCGCTGTAGGAAGCGGTCATAGATGCGCTCGTCAACAATGGCACGGGAGCACGCCGAGCACTTCTGCCCGCTGAAGCCAAAGGCAGAGGCGGCTACGCCCTCGACTGCAGCGTCGAAGTCAGCGTCGGCATCGACCACAATCGAGTCTTTGCCGCCCATCTCCAGCACCGTTCGCTTAATCCAGATCTGTCCTGGCTGCTGCGTAGCTGCGCGCTGGTTGATGTACAACCCTACTTCCTTGGAGCCGGTAAAGGCGATATAGCGCGTTTTGGGATGCTCTACCAGAGCATTGCCAAAGCTGCCTCCCTTGCCGGGGCAGAAGTTGACAACGCCCTCGGGCATGCCGGCTTCTTCCAGTATCTCGAAGAACTTCGCTGCTATCGTCGGTGAGTCGCTTGAAGGCTTCAGGATGACGGTATTGCCGCAAACAATCGACGCCAGCGTCATCCCGCCCATGATGGCGCCAGGGAAGTTCCAAGGGGGAATGACAACGCCTACGCCAAGCGGGATGTAGCGTAGCTGATCGTGTTCTCCTGGCAACTGTACCGGAGTCTCCGCCTTCGACAGGCGAATCGCCTCCAAGGCGTAGAAGTCGCAGAAGTCAATGAGTTCGGCGATGTCACCATCGGCTTCGGCCCAGTTCTTGCCGACCTCGAAGACCATCCACGCCATCAGCTCGAACTTACGCTCACGCATCAGAGCGCTGGTACGAAACAGCAGCCCCGTCCGCTCTTCTAGCGAAGCATACTTCCAGGTTTCGAAAGCCTTTAGCGCTGCCTGCATTGCTGGCTCTACCTCAGCGGCGCCAGCAGCCTGGTGTACGCCGACAATCTCCGACGGCTTAGACGGATTAAGGGAAGTTATCTTCTCCGCTGTCTTCACGTGGCGTCCGCCGATGACGAGGTCGTACTCACGGCCCAGCTCGGCGCGGACCTTCTCGATGGCGGCACGCATGCGGCGCGCGTTCTCAGGGTTGCTGAAGTCAACGGAGGGTTCGTTCTTGAATTGGGTTGGAATGCTGATGTCTCTTAGACCTTCACGGGTAGGTGCAAGTGTAGTAGCCATAAGGGCGTTCCTTTCAGAGAGGCGGTTCTCAGTAGATGCCGTGTGATGCGGCGAGATGCGGGAACTGCGCTGACCCGCCATTTTAGCACCGGCAAAACGATCTCCGCGTGGCGCGGCGGGAGGGCGCTCGCAAGGTATTAATTCAGCGCAGCTTACGTCGCGGTAATCGGGATGGAAGTGGGGCCACATAAAGAAACGCAATCAGGGACAAAAGTGGTACAGGATTTTCTGTAAAGATCTGTAAAGTTGTACCAAAATGGAACCAGCATCAGCCATGAGAGTCGATCTCTGTCGAGCGCTGGTTTGTATCAGGGAACGACCTCAGTCATGCCGCAGGCCATTGACAAATAGAGGCTTATAAGCCAGCTCAGGCATGGTGGCAAACTTCGCTTGGCCCCCGACTCCGGTAGTAGTACACTGGCCCCCCACACCACAATTTTATGGAGAACACGCAGGCTGGGGCACCCGCTCCGTCGCCAAAAGAGGACGACGAGGATAGGACACCCGCCCTTGGGGCGGCGCCGACCGAGGCCGGAGCACTGACCGGCAAGACGGTTTCGCACTACCGCGTACTGGACATCCTCGGCGGAGGCGGCATGGGTGTGGTCTATCGCGCCGAGGACATCAAACTAGGCCGCCAGGTCGCGGTGAAGTTTCTGCCGGAAGAGATGGCAAGCGACGCGCAAACTCTGCAGCGCTTCGAGCGCGAGGCGCAGACCGCCTCGTCGTTGAACCATCCCAACATCTGCACCATCCACGAGTTCGGAGAGCACGAAGGCCAGCCTTTCCTGGTAATGGAATCATTGCAGGGCGAGACCTTGCGCGAGCGATTGGCTGCCGCTGCCGGCGGGAAGGGGCTTCCGCTAAAAGAGTTGCTGGACATCGCGCTTCAGGTCAGCGATGGTTTGCAGGCTGCGCACGAGCGGGGCATCATTCATCGCGATATCAAGCCTGCCAACATTTTCATTACCGAAAGCGGCGTGTGCAAGATTCTCGACTTCGGAATAGCAAAGCTGCTGGAGGAAGCGCCGGCGGAGGGAGCGCCGGGCCCGTCGAATGCGCTCGGGGCAAGCTTTAGCCTGGCGAAAGCAGGCGAGGGAAGGATGGGGCTTCATCTCTGGCCCGAGCTAAAGCCCGATCTTGAGGAGGAGGAGGGTCGCGGGGCTGAAGCCCCGCTCTTCCACCCGCTCGCGACACCCACGGCGCCACCGCATAGCGAACACACCCTCACCCGCACCGGTTCGGCGATGGGCACCGCGGGCTACATGTCACCCGAGCAGGTGCGGGGCGAAAAGCTGGACGCGCGCACTGATCTGTTTTCCTTCGGACTCATCCTCTATGAGATGGCCACAGGTCAACGCGCCTTTAGCGGGGGAATGACGGAGATCATATACAACACGATGCTCCGCCAGCCGCAGATCGCGGTTCATGATCTGAATCCCACACTCCCACCCGAGGTGGGAGGAATCATCAACAAGGCGCTGGAAAAAGGCCGCGAGCGGCGCTACCAGTCGGCGGCGGAGATGCGCGTCGACCTGGAGCAACTCGGGAGCGGGAAACGAGCGCCAGCGCGTCAACCTTGGATATGGGTTGTAGCAGCCGCGTTACTCGCGGTTCTTGCTGTGGCTGGCGGGCTATACTGGCTTTCGCACAACAGGCCTAAACTTACCGACAAAGACACCATCGTCCTCTCCGACTTCGACAACAAGACCGGAGACGCGGTCTTCGACGACACGCTGAAGCAGGGACTCTCCCTACAGCTTGAGCAATCACCGTTTCTGGAGCTGGTTTCCGAACGCAAGGTTAACGAGACGTTGAAGCTGATGGGCCGCCTGGCCGGCGACCGGCTGACCCCGGAGGTTACGCGCGAGGTCTGCCAGCGTGTGGGCAGCAAGGCCATGCTGACCGGCTCGATCGCCGGGTTGGGCAGCGACTATGTGATCGCCCTGAAGGCGATGAACTGCAACACTGGGGACGTGCTGGCCCACGCGCAGGAGCAGGCGGCCGGCAAGGAAGGGGTGCTCAAGGCCCTGGACGCTGCGGCGGTCACCTTACGCAGCAAGCTAGGCGAGTCGCTCAGTACGGTGCAGAAGTATGCCACTCCTCTGGAGGAAGCAACCACGCCATCGCTGGAGGCATTGAAAGCCTACAGTCTGGCGCAGAAGACGCGATTTGTGAAAGGCCGCACGGCCGCGCTGCCCCTCTACAAGCGGGCGGTGGAACTCGACCCTAGTTTTGCCATGGCCTACCGAGCCATGGCCGTTACCTACAGCAACCTCAACGAAGTCGGCCGAGCGGCGGAAAATGCAAGCAAGGCTTACGGACTACGCGAGAAAGCCAGCGAGCCAGAGCGCTTCAACATAGCGGCGACCTATTATATGAACGCGACGGGGGAGCTGGAGAAGGCCGCAAAGGCCTACGAACTTTGGCAGCAGACCTATCCAAGGAGTGATGTGCCGTACGCGAACTTAGGATTCATTTACGGGAGCCTTGGAAACTTGGAAAAGTCACTGGAGCAAGACCGGGAGGCGATGCGTCTGGATCCGAACAGTGTAGTAAGCTACCTCAACCTCGGCGGCGACTACGCGAACCTGAACCGACTGGGCGAGGCGGAGGCGGTGTACAAGCAGGCGGAGGAGCGCAAGCTGGAAGACGAGGGTCTGCTCGTGAATCGATACCAGTTGGCCTTTTTGAAGGGTGATAAGGCACAGATGGCACAGTTGACCGGGGCCGCCGTAGGCAAGCCAGGCACGGAAGACCTTTTGCTGGCGTCGCAAGCGGACACAGAGGCTTGGTTTGGGAGAGTTAAGAACGCGCACGAACTGACCCGGCGGGCGACGGATTCGGCTCAGCACAATGACGCAAAGGAGACTGCCGCAACCTATCAGGCAGCGGCGGCGTTGCGCGAGGTGGAATCGGGAAACCCAAAGCAAGCGCGCGCCGAGGCCAATGCGGCATTGAAGCTGGCGCCAAACCGTGACGTACGGGCTATGGCGGCAGTGGCCTTGGCGCGGGCAGGCGATACCGCAGCGGCGGAAAAGCTGGCTGTGGAACTTGGCAAGAGTTTCCCGCTAGACTCGCTGATCCAGAGATATTGGCTGCCGACCATACGAGCCGCCGTCGCCTTGGAGCACAAAGACCCAAACCGCGCAGTCGAATTACTGAACACGGTGAGGCCCATCGAACTAGCCCAGGCCACGAACCTCGCTGTATTACTATCTCCTGTCTACTTGCGTGGCGAGGCTTACCTCATGCTGCACGACGGCAGCGCAGCGGCAACGGAATTTCAGAAGTTCATCGACCACTATGGATTGGTAGGAAACTTTCCATGGGGAGCTCTGGCCCGCCTCGGCCTGGCTCGCGCCTACGCCCTCGACGCCGCCAAAGATCCCGCCACCCGCGATAAAGCGCGCACCGCGTATCAGAATTTCCTCACTCTCTGGAAAGACGCTGATCCCGACGTGCCCGTTCTCATCCAGGCCAAAGCGGAGTACGCGAAGCTGCAGTGAAGCAAGGGGCTAGGGGTCAGGGCTGGGGATTAGAGCTTATCAGAGGCTAAAGCCCAAGTCCTTTTGGAGACCGATTGGGGACCGAGTTGCGGCCGTGGGACCGAAGCCGTGGCATGATACAAAGCTATTAATAGTCTGTTGCCAGCATATCTAACAATGCTAAAATGTTTGCACCATGGCGAACCAACCTACCAAGCTACTCGCTGTGCGGGTGCCCGAAGCCGAAAGACGCCGCATCAAGAGCCTGGCCGCAATCCAGGGGCTGACCCTGCAGGAAGCGGTCCATCAGGCGATGGAGGCGTGGGCGTCAAAGCTGCAGGCCGAAGGAGTGCTGCCTTTTGAAGCGCCAAGCTCTCAGGCCACCGCTAACCTGAAGAAGCCAAAGCGACGGGGCCGCGTTGGCAAGCGGGCGTAAGGCAGCGACGGCGGAACCAAGTTCAGGCTGGAGTAAAGCATTCCCTAGGGTTGGTGGCCGGGTAGGAGAGCGGCGATCGACAGGCGAGTCCTGACGCCTTTATTTGCTGCTGCCGGCCGGCTTCGCTGCAGCCTGTTTCACCGCCTGAACCAGGGTGCCGATGGAATTGGCCAATGTTCCGGGAGTGGGTTTCATGATCGCAGCACCTACACCCACCGCCGCCACGGCGATGCATATCACATTCTGCACGTCGGTTATGACTTGCAGGGCATGGGTGGCTTCGTGGGCCGCATTCTGCAGGTCCGTCACGGAGCTTTGAATGTCAAGCAGAGCGTTCTGCAGAGCTTGATTTTCCAGTTGTTCCCCGGCCAACACCAGTTGCCCGAACAACTCGGTGAGTTGATTCTTCTGCTCCGGCGTCATGGTGTCACTATTCTGCTTACGAAACGCCAGTACGGCGTCGGCCATGTCGTCGAAGATTGCCGCCAGGTTCTTTAAGTCGAGCGCCGTCCATTGCATTGGTTATTCTCCTTAGAAGGCTTTGTTCACCGATACCGCTGCATTTCCCAGAGTAACAATTTCAGGACCAAGATCTTTCGCCAGCTGCTGCGCGTTCCAGTGCCCAGCTTCCTCATCGAGTTTCTGATGGGTTTTGGCGATGGTGGCAAGCGCCTTTTGGTAATCCGCAATCGCCTTCTCCTGCGTTTCTATCCTAACTTTATCCGCTGCGCACTTCCTGTCGAGAAGGTCGGTCGCAACGGGTTCCGTCGGCGACTTCATGTTGAGGCAGTAGCTGTCCTCGTATCTCCACTCATCGTGGAAGCTCTGCTGATATTTGTCTGCGGCGTAGTCGGACAAGAATTGCGTCACTTCCTGGACAGCCTGGTTGTTTTCCCTGACAATCCTGGACAATTCGCGCTGCCGATAGCCGTTCGCCCAAATATTGGTTATTGCCTTCGCCAACCCGGCGGCTGCGTTGGCCTTGCTTAGGTTGGCAGCACTGATAGTTGGGTCGCCCTGTTTTAGGTCAGTTCCGAGGCTATCAAATCCACCTGAGACTTTGCTCAGATCAGCCGTCGCCAATTTTCCTAAACTAGCGATGTAACCAAACAATGCGTCGTTCACCTTCACCAGAGGAGGTTTTAGCTTTGCATAGACATCGCATGGCAACAGGGGCAGCGGGTTTTGCGCGTTCTTGAAGCTGTTCGCCCGGTTGCACGCAGCTTCCGCCTGATCCGCAATGCCGGGAAAAGCTTTTCCTACATCCTGGCTTGCCTTGGCAAACTGCGTGATTTCGTCGAGGTCCGTGCAGGCACAGGTAAGTAGCAAGAAAAGCGCCACTGCGGCAATCGCAACTTGCCGGCTTCCCAGAGAAGGCTTGTGTCGATCCATGTGACACGCTCCACTACCAGGTGTGTATCTCGGACCTCCGCACCAAGGCTGTATCCAGGCGCAGATCCGACGTGTGAGAATTTCCTTGAGCGCGACCAGCATACTCTCAGGACAATGCTCTGGCAAACATTAAGCATGGGGCTACGCGGGAGGTTTCAGGAGCGGAGGCAATAGCGATGAAGTTACGGCTATCGGAATAACCTATCTGGCCTGTTCATTACCTGGTCGGACAAGTAGTTGTGCCCGCTGAAATACTGCCTCGAACATAGTAGCCGTTAGCTTGCCGGTAGCCGTGTTCTGGTTCGAGGGATGATAGGAAGCTAGCAGCACTACACCGTTTGGCATCGTGTAATGAGCGGCGTGGGAGAACACGTATCCAGCTTTGCTCCGGATAACTCCGTTGCGCTTGAGGTAATCGAGGTAGGCATCAAAGCCTATCTTACCCAGTGCAACTACAACTTTCACATTCTTCAGGATTACCAGTTCACGATCGAGAAATCGCGCGCAGTTGGCCAGCTCCGAAGGCAGCGGCTTGTTGTTGGGTGGGGCACAACGTACCGCCGCTGTAATGTAGCAGTCGACAAGCTTCAGACCATCGTTGCGGCGCTCGGCGTTGGGCTGCGATGCGAAGCCTACCTTATACAAGATGGGATACATGAACTTGCCGGACGCATCCCCGGTAAATGGACGCCCTGTGCGGTTGGAGCCGTGGGCGCCGGGCGCCAGTCCCAGGAGCAGCACGCGAGCATTGGGGTCGCCAAATCCGGGAACCGGCCGGGCCCAGTAATCCCACGCGAGGTAGGCGCGCCGCTTCTCGCGGCCAATCTGTTGGCGATAGGCGACCAGCCGCGGACAGAGGGTGCAGTTCACCACCTCCTGATTCAGGACAGCCAACAGCGAAGGCATGAGTCAACTTTACACATAAATGGCGATTTCAAGCCCCCGCTGATACCTCATGGGAAAAAGGTTGCCCGCCACGCCCTATACTGACGACTTTTGTTGAGGCATCCTCCGAAGCCAGAGTCGCCTCTTACAGTTATCGGTGCCGGGCTGCACCCTAGCAACTACTGCAACGGCAACCGTAAGGAGGCTTGAAGATGTTGACTATTTTGTTGATCATCCTTGTACTGCTGGCGGTCGGCTCGTTTCCGTCCTGGCCTTACAGTCGCGGGTGGGGGTACTACCCTTCTGGCGGACTGGGACTAATCCTTGTAATTCTTGTCGTGCTGTTACTACTGGGCCGAATTTGACAGCGCTGCCCTCCGAGCAAAAAGACATGGGTAACCGCTCGCGGTCGGCATGGTGGTATGCAGCGCTGGCGGTTACTATGCTGGTCGCCGCGCAGACGTGCGTCGGCTACTCAGTTTTGACCCACGAAGAAATCATTGATCTGCTGTGGGAACAGCAGATGCAGCCACTTCTGCTTGCACGTTTCCCCGACGCCACGCCCGACGATCTGATCAAAGCGCACGCCTATGCCTATGGCGGTAGCGTGATCCAGGACGTGGGTTATTACCCGTTTGGCAGTCACCTCTTCAGCGACCTCACTCATTACGTGCGCACGGGCGACTTCGTAAAGGCGATGCTCGACGACGCCGAGGACCTGAACGAATACGCCTTTGCTTTGGGGGCACTGTCACACTACGTGGCCGACATAAACGGCCATCCCTACATCAACTTGTCGGTAGGAATTTCATACCCTAAGCTGGCCCGCGATTATGGCCCGGCCGTCCCTTACGATGTAGACCATAAGGCGCACCTGAAGACAGAGTTTGGCTTCGATGTGTTGCAAGTCGCAAAGGGGCGTTATGCCCCCAAGGATTACCACAACTTTATCGGCTTTGAGGTGTCGCAACCGCTTCTGGAGCGTGCCTTCTACGATACCTATGGAATCCAGTTGAAGGCGGTCATGCCACACGAGGGCCTTGCCATCGGGACCTACCGGCGAAGCGTGAGCCAGGTCATCCCGGAGGTGACAAAAGTGGCGCTGGCGGCCAAGGGCGATCAGCTGCAACAGGAAATTCCGGACTTCAACCGGCGTGCGTTCCTCTATCACCTGTCGGACGCTGATTACCGCAAGTCGTGGGGCACGGATTACGAGAAGCCAGGATTCGGCGCGCGCTTGCTGGCGGTTCTGTTCAAGGTTCTGCCGAAAGTCGGGCCACTGCGCGCCGTTAACTTCAAAGAACCCACACCCAAGACGGAAGACTTGTACTTCAAAAGCGTCGACCAGACCTTTAGCCATTTCCGCACCGAACTGACAGCGCTAAAGAACCAGGACATCAAGACCCCGAATATTGATCTGGACACCGGTAAGCCTACAGCACGCGGCGAATACCCGCTGGCCGACCTGACCTATCGGGAGTTGCTCGACAAGCTGGCGAGCGACCACTTTGAGCATACCGACGAAGCGCTGCGACAGGACATCGTGCACTTCTTTAACGGACACGGGGTTGCGGAGGAGGCGTCACGCATAGATCCCTGCGATGCCGGGTGCCGGCTCAAGACCTGGATTCAAGTGAATCAACTGCGTGCGGTCGCGCTCTTGGATCCTGCCGATCGCCCGCAGCCTCAACAGCCGACGAAAACATCTATGCGGTCCAAGGACGGCGCAATCGCTTCGAGCCCCATGGGGAACGCGCGGATGTAAATAGGGTTACAAACTACGCAAATTCTTCCCATGAGCGATCTCGATCGCATCCACGGCAATGGATGGACAGTCATGCGAACCCTCGTCTGGGCATGAATCATCCAATTGGTTGCGAGGATTTGTGGGTAGCAGTCAGCGCATTCCGCAGCAAGAGAAGGCAGGCAAACTACGGCCGATGGCAGCCAAGGGTGCGGCCGTGCTCTCACCAAACGAAAACACTGGCCGCCGTGTAATAGCGGGGGTCCTCGGCCTGGTGGTTGTGGCTGTCATGTTCTACTACGTGTCGCGTGGGCTGCAGCGTATGAGGGCGCAGACCCAGGTTGAGGTTGTTGATCCAGCTGACGGTCAAGGATTGCAATCAGAAGTGCAGTTCAGTGATATCGAAATGAGCCAGGCGACTGCTGACGACCCGCTTGAGCTGCATGGACGGGTGTTGAACTCGGGCAATCATCGGGTTACCGGGGCTATTGTTCAACTTACATTCAAGGATTCGGCCGGCAAGAAGCTTTCCACGATTCAGAAACCGATTTTAAGTATGACGGAAGAATCGGATCCGGGTGTATCGAACGACTTCAGCGGAGATCCCATTGAACCTGATGAGAGCCGGACCTTTCGGGTTTTGGTCCGAAACGCCCCGCCACGATGGGACCGTAGTCTGCCAGAGGTAAAGGTGATCACGGTTTCAACAAATCTCGATTAGGTCGGGGGCGGCAGAAATTAGCTGCTGTCTCTCCTGTGGCTGACGAGCCGCTGAACTCACGCCCGCTCATTTGACCGGCGTGCGTACCTGCTCCTAAACTTAGAAGTTGCGGCGCCAGTTGCACAATCGGCTTTACCGCACAGCCAGAGTCGCTTGCATTTAAAACCCTGGGTAGGTTGTATCTTCCTGCTCCTGGCTGCGAAGTGAGCCTGTCGCAGCGAACTTCATTGCTTCCAAAGGCAACTTCTTGACCACCGAAACCAGTACCACCGACGCACATTCTTCTGAGGAAACAAATCCTTGCCGGCGCGAGATCACGGTTGCGGTTCCCGCTGAAATCGTCAATGCGGAATCAGACGCCGTACTGGCCCGTTATCAGAAGCTGGCTCGCGTTCCCGGGTTTCGCAGAGGCAAGGTCCCGGCCTCCATCGTGGGGCAGCGCTTTGCCAGTGAGATCAAGGGCGATATCGTCGAAGCCCTGGTGCCGCGCTATTTCCGGGAGGAAGCCAAGAAGCAGAATCTGCATCCGGTGTCGCAGCCGCGAGTGACCGACCTGCAATTGCAGAAGGGCGAACCGCTGACCTTCAAGGCGAGCTTCGAGGTGCTGCCGGAATTCAAGGTCGCCGCATACGACGACCTTCGCATTGAGAAACTTCCCTCGGACGTGACCGAGGAAGAGGTCGAGAGCGCGCTCAACAACCTGCGGCAGCAACATGCCACCTACAGCCCAGTAGAGGAGGAGCGTGTTCTATCCGATGGAGACTTCGCCGTGGTCGGATTCAGAGGCACTCCCGTTGATGGCGAAGCGGATGCCAAGCCTGTGGAAGTGGACGAGGTGATGGTCGAGATTGGAGGCGAGGACACGCTTCCGGAGTTCACGGAGAACCTGCGCGGTGCCAAGCCCGGTGAAGAGCGCAGCTTCCAGGTGAAATATGCGGACGACTTTGCCGACAATCGCCTTGCGGGAAAGAAGATGTCTTACACGGTGAACGTCAAGGGCATCAAGACTCGGAGCCTTCCCGGTCTGAACGACGATTTTGCGAAGGAGTTGGGTGCCGAATTCACCACCCTGGATGAACTCCGCACGCGGCTGCGCGAGAGTATGAAGGCGGAGAGAGCGCGTGAGGCCGAGCACCGCGGCAAAGATCAGATCGTGGAGCAACTAGTAAAGGGCAACGACTTTCCGGTTCCGGATGCCATGCTGGACCAGCAGATCGATCTTCGCCTGGAACGTGGCTTGCGCGCCCTGGCGGCGCAAGGCATGAAGACGGAAGACATGAAGCGCATGGACTTTGGCCGCTTGCGTGCCGGCCAACGCGAGGCTGCGCTGCGCGAAGTGAAGGCGTCGTTAATCCTGGAGCAGATTGCTGACGAAGAAAAGATTGAGGTCGGCGACGAGGAATTTGATCGCGAGTTGCAGACGCTGGCCGATCAGGCAAAGCAGACGATCGAGCAGGTGCGGGCGCGTTTGACGCAGGATGGAGGGCTGGATAGAATTCGGCATCGCATCCGCAACGAGAAGGCCCTGGATGCACTGTACCGCAGATCCGCGTAAGGCGGGCTGCATTCTGCTTTCCCCCTTGGACCCTTGGCAAGAAGTTTGGGCACCGAAGAATCGGTACTCGTGTAGAGTGGAAATTAGGACCAGAAGGGAGTTGCAAAACATGCTTGTGCCCATGGTAGTTGAACAGACCAGCAGGGGCGAGCGGGCGTACGACATTTATTCCCGCCTGTTGCGGGACAATATTATTTTTCTTGGCACTCCTATTGATGACAATGTCGCCAACCTGATCATCGCCCAAATGCTGTTTCTTGAAGCCGAGGACCCGGAGAAGGACATTTCGCTCTACATCAACTCCCCCGGCGGCTCGATCACGGCGGGCATGGCGATTTACGACACCATGCAGTTCATTCGTCCGGACGTGACGACCATCTGCATTGGGCAGGCGGCTAGCATGGCGGCGACACTGCTGGCGGGTGGCGCGCCGAAAAAAAGGTTCGCGCTGCCGACATCACGCATTCTGATCCACCAGCCGCTGATGTCGGGTCTGTCGGGGCAGGCGACAGACATCGACATTCACGCCCGCGAAATTCTGCGCATGCGCGAGATCACCAACCAATTGCTCTCCAAGCACAGCGGTCAGCCGCTGGAGAAGGTGGAGCGGGACGTGGAGCGCGATTTCATCATGAACGCTTATCAGGCGAAGGAATACGGAATCGTTGATGACATTATTTTTAAGCACAAGTAAGGGTGCGAAAAAATTACTTGCAGTGCTTCCAAAGTTGTATCCGATGTGGCACTAATGTCAGCGTGCAACGCGCCGGAAGTGTGGTTGAATGGTCTCACGGCGCAAAAACGCTGAAGAGTCAGAGAGGGCCCACCAATTGGCCGATGTTGGCGGCGTTCCTCATAGGGGAAACACGGCTCCTTGCCGGGCCTGAGAGGCCGGTGGAATGCGGCGCGGAATTTGCAGTTCCGGCTGGCAGCGTGTGATGTAAAGGAGTCTTGCTGTGAGAACCAGGACCGGTTCTGATGAAGTATTGCGCTGCTCGTTCTGCCACAAGTCTCAGGACGCCGTCGCCAAACTCATTTCGTCGCCCACGGACTATCCGCGCGCTTATATTTGCGATGAGTGCGTTGCCGTCTGCAATTCCATCCTGGAAGACGACCGGTCCGAAACAGCGCCGGTTGCTACACCCAACCAGCTTCCCAAGCCGACCGAGGTGAAGTCGTTCCTCGACGAGTACGTTATCGGTCAGCAGCAGACGAAGAAGAAGCTCGCAGTTGCGGTTTACAACCATTACAAGCGCGTGTATATGAACCGGCAGCGCGGCGGCGAGGTGGAACTGGCGAAGTCGAACATCATGCTCATCGGGCCGACCGGGACAGGCAAGACACTGCTGGCGCAGACCCTGGCCAAGATGCTGGATGTGCCCTTCGCCATCGTGGACGCCACCACGCTCACCGAAGCCGGCTACGTCGGCGAGGACGTGGAGAACATCATTCTCAAGCTGCTTCAAGCGGCTGAAGGTGACGTGGCGCGAGCGCAGACCGGCATCATCTACATCGACGAAGTTGACAAGATTGGCCGAAAGGACGAGAACCCATCCATCACTCGCGACGTTTCCGGTGAGGGAGTACAGCAGGCGCTGCTGAAGATCCTCGAAGGCACGGTAGCGAACGTTCCTCCTCAGGGGGGACGCAAACATCCCCACCAGGAATTCACCCCGGTGGACACCACCAACATCCTCTTCATCTGCGGCGGGGCGTTCGTGGGCCTGGAGCGCATCATCGGTCGCAGGCTGGGCAAGCGCTCCATGGGGTTCCGCACCAATGAAGCGAAAGAGGCGGCCTTCACCGAGAGCAACAAGCGCGATACCGAGCTGCTGTCACAAGTGGAACCACAGGACCTCATCAAGTTTGGACTTATCCCTGAGTTCGTCGGCCGCATGCCGGTAGTCGGCGTGCTCAGCGATCTCGACGAAGACGCACTAATCGAGATTCTTACCAAACCGAAGAACGCTATTGTGAAGCAGTATCAGCGGCTCTTCGAGTTCGAAAACGTGAAGCTACGTTTCACCGATGACGCCCTGCTCTGCATATCCAAAGAAGCCATGTTGCGGAAGGTAGGCGCGCGCGGGTTGCGCATGATCCTGGAAGAGTTAATGCTCGACCTCATGTACAACCTGCCCAGCCAGCGGCGGGTAAGGGACTTCGAAGTCACTGCCGAAATGGTGCAGAAGCGTAACGTTAGCATGCCGCTGGAGAAGGCGGGCTAACACCATTGGTATCAAGGTCCAAATCGGCGCGGCTTCGGTCGCGCCGATTGTTTTCCGCCGCAGAGGCCAGTGCCAGGGGTAAGGGGGGAAGTAAGACAACTGCGGCGGCGCCTCGGGGGAGTGCGAGTCGCTTGGAAGCGGTGACTCTGCCCTTCCCACCACGTGTTATGCTTGGAGTAACTTGATGCCTCGTGGGTAGTTATGTGCCCGACTGTGGACAGCGTAATTAACGCTTCGGCTCTGAGGGATTGAGCCACTTCGAACGATAAGGCGGTTTTAGTGACCCAGCGCGAAAAATTCGAGACCAAGAAACTCCCCATGATGCCGATTCGGGATGTCGTCATCTTTCCGTTCATGATGACGCCGTTTGTGGTCGGGCGGGAGTCCAGCGTGCGGGCACTGGAAGAGGCGCTGGCCGGCGATAAGAAGATTTTTCTGGCCACTCAGCACGACGCCAGCATCGACGAGCCCAAATCTCACGAGATTTTCCAGGTTGGCACCATCGTCAATATCGTCCAGAGCTTGAAGCTCCCGGACGGCAACATCAAGGTGCTGGTCGAGGGCCTGGAGCGTGGCAAGATCCTCCAAGTGGTGGACACCGAGGGCTATTTCGAGGCCACGGTCCGTACAGCGAAATACTCAACTGAGCCGGCACCCCAGGTGGAAGCCGCCATACAGCGCGTGACTGGCCTGTTCGAGCAGTATGTGAAGCTCTGCCAGTCGCTGAACTACGAGACCATGATCGCCGCGGTCCGCAATGACGACCCGGCAAAGCTTACTGATACGATCGCCGCCAATCTGCAACTCTCTATCGAGGAGAAGCAAGAGTTGCTTGAGATATTCGATCCCGCTGAGCGCCTCAACCGCATTGGCGACGTGCTCGACGTCGAGATCGAGAAGCTCAACATGGACCGCACCATCCAGTCGCGAGTAAAGCGCCAGATGGAGCGGGCCCAGAAAGAGTATTACCTCAACGAAAAGATCAAGGCCATCCAGAAGGAGTTGGGCAGGGGCGAGAAGAGTGAATTCGACGAGCTGAAGAAGAAGATCGATGCTGCGGGCATGCCGCGCGAAACGCATGAGAAAGCGCTGCAGGAACTGAAGAAGCTGGAAGCGATGCCGCCGATGTCGGCGGAGTCCACCGTCTCGCGCAACTACCTTGACTGGCTGCTGGCGGTGCCCTGGAAGAAGCGCTCCAAGGAAATCCGCAATATCGAAGTCGCGGAGAAAACGCTGAACGAAGATCACTACGGGCTGGAGAAAATCAAGGAGCGGATCCTCGAGTTTCTGGCGGTCCGGCAACTGGTAAAGAACCCGAAGGGTTCCAACCTGTGCTTCGTCGGGCCTCCGGGTGTGGGGAAGACTTCGCTCGGCATGAGTATCGCCCGAGCCACGGGCCGCAAGTTCGTCCGCATGTCGCTGGGTGGCGTGCGTGACGAAGCCGAGATTCGCGGGCACCGCCGCACCTATATCGGCGCGCTGCCCGGCCAAATCATTCAGATGATGAAAAAGGCCGGCACGAAGAATCCGGTATTCATGCTGGACGAAGTGGACAAGATGTCCATGGATTTCCGCGGCGACCCGTCTGCGGCACTGCTGGAAGTACTCGATCCGGAACAGAATTTCATGTTCGTGGACCACTATCTCGACGTGGAGTACGACCTCTCGCAGGTCTTCTTCATCGCCACAGCAAATGTGCTGCATACCGTTCCTCCGGCATTGCAGGATCGCATGGAAGTGTTACGGCTGCACGGCTACACCGAGCCGGAAAAGGTTGAGATTGCCAAGCAGTATCTGGTGCGCAAGCAGCGCCAGCAGACCGGACTGACCGAACAAAACATCGTCTTCACCGACCAAGCGCTCACCTCCATCATCCGTAATTACACGCGCGAAGCGGGAGTGCGTAATCTGGAGCGTGAAATCGGCAACATCTGCCGCAAGGTCGCACGCAAGGTGGTGAAGGAAGGCGGAAAGTTCACGCTGACACTTACCGCAGAAAACGTCGGTGAGTATCTCGGTGTGATGAAGTTCCGTGACAGCGAGATCCACGAACGCAGTGAAATCGGTATTGTCACCGGTCTGGCATGGACCGAGGTCGGCGGCTCCATTCTCACCACCGAGGTCGCCACCGTAGATGGCAAGGGCAAGCTAACGCTTACCGGCAAGCTCGGTGACGTGATGCAGGAGTCGGCGCAAGCGGCCATGTCATACGTGCGCTCGCGTGCGCACCGGCTGGGACTGCCGCGTGACTTCTATCGCAACCTCGACATCCACGTGCACGTGCCCGAGGGGGCGATTCCCAAAGATGGCCCGTCTGCGGGTATTACAATGGCGACGGCAATTGCCAGCGCGTTGAGCCGGATTCCGGTCCGCCGCGACGTTGCCATGACGGGCGAAATCACCCTCCGTGGCAAGGTGCTTCCTATTGGTGGACTTAAGGAGAAGCTGCTGGCCGCCCATCGCGCGGGCATCCTGGAGGTTTTGCTCCCGGCCGATAATGAGAAGGACCTGGCCGATGTGCCCGAGAACCTCCGCATTATGATGAAGCTGCGCTTCGTCAACACCATGGACGAGGTGCTGGCCTACGCGTTTGAACGTCCGTTGCCAGAGGTTGCGGATGAGCCGCCTGGAATCGCACCCCTGCCGCCGCCACCTGCAGAGCAAGTCCCGACGGCGCACCAGTAAAACTGTTTCTCGTTCTTTGCCATTGGCACTGAGCGATCGCAGCAACCAGCCACTCGACTCAAAGGCCCAAAGGTCCTTCACCAGCCGGTAGTCGAGCTCGCGTCTCCATTTCCCGGCCAGGAACTCCTGGATCTGGCTGCGACCGGCCAGAAACTGGTCGCGGTTGCGCCAGATCGAGTCGGCGGAGTAGGCCAGGGAGACGCGAATCGGATCGCGAGAGTTCCACGCGTCCTCGGCGGCACGCACCTTGGCCAAAGCGGTCTGGAGCGTGAACGGCGGTCGAATGCTACTCGTCATCGAAGTTGCTCCTTTTTGGGGAGGGATGAGAGAGGACGGAAGAAAGAAGATCCGA
>JBKQKT010000499.1:0-4250 GCA_052147365.1 Candidatus Korobacteraceae bacterium
CTTGGATCTTGTGATGTACTACTCGGGGAGGTTGCGGGTGCGCCGTTCTATACCGGTGCCGCCCAGGCAAACTTGCTGGCCAATGCCGAGTTGCTGCTCGATGTTGTCGAAAGCGAGAGCGACAGCTTCTCCATCGAGGCTGGAGATGGTGTGCGATTCATTGTCCGCACCCTTAATAGTTCAAGGAAATCATCCTGCGCCAAAGAGTGAGCCACGTTTCCAGAAGCTTCTGTAGGTTTGTGCCAGTGTGATCTGTAGGCCCAGTTTGCTTGCTTTCTTTCTGAGGGACTCGGTCAGTTGTCGGCGGTACTTGTGCTCATAGTAGTCAGCACCTTTGTCAACGTATTGCTGACCGTACTTCAGCATTCGATAGACCAGTCGGGCGAGCCGATGGGCCATCGCCGTAATGGCTTTCGGGCCACTGTGCTTGGTGCGCAACCGTCGGCATTGCGCTCCGAGGTAGGTGCGACTGCGCATCAAGTTGACGGCAGCCATCCGCAACGCTGTGGCCGCGCGATTGACCACACGCCGGGTGCCTCGGGCCAGCACCTTGTCTCCGCTGGCGCTGGCGGTACCCGGCGATGGTCCGCCAACTGGAGCGGGATCTGCCGGAGTTGCTGCAGTTCTTCGCTTTGCCGCGCCACTTCTGGCGCAAGCTGCGCACCATCAATGTCATCGAGCGCTGCTTCGTGGAAGTCCGGCGACGCACCCGACCCATGGTCGTGTTCACCAACGTTGCCAGCGTCGACCGCATCATCTATGCGATTTCCAGTCGCTTCAATGAAGACTGGAAGAACCACACCCTCGAACTATTTACACAAGCCGCTTGACGTCACCTGTTCATGCTGTCTCATTGACAGCCACAATCGCTCAAGATATAAATGCTGTCCCTCGCAATTTGGGTACTAATCATTCCAAACCGACGCCCCGGCAGTTTGTGCGTGGCCAGGAGACCTACTCTGATGAGACGCATAACCCCGTTGATATTTGCCCTTGTTTTTCTTGCATGCACGTTCGCCAAGGCCGAGACACGGCGCAAGGTTATCTTGGATCAAGATGCCCGTGGTCCCGCGACAACCGACCAACAATCCCTGCTAATGGTTTTGCAGTCACCGGACATTGAAACTCTTGGCATCACCATTGTGAGCGGGGATCAGTGGCGCGACGAGGAAGTTGCACATACTCTGCGCATGCTCGAACTGACGGGGCACTCCGATATAAAGGTGTATCCGGGTGCGGTGTTTCCGCTACTAAACAACAGTGAAGAAATCAAGCGCTGGGAAAAACTCTACGGGGTCGTAGGTTACCAAGGCGCCTGGAACGAGCATAAAATCCTTTCTGCTAACGGATCCGCTTATCCGGGCGCCTGGAACTCTGGCGTCCGTCGGGAGCCGTTCGATGTTCCCAATCCTCTGCCTGAAGGGAATCCAACGCTCAAACCAGAGACGGAGGATGCCGCGCACTTCTTGATCCGCATGGTGCATCAGTATCCCCACGAGGTCACAATCTATGCTGGCGGGCCACTCACCAACCTCGCATTGGCGATTAGTCTCGATCCCAAGTTTCCCGAACTGGCGCAGGAATTGGTGGTGATGGGCGGCAGCATTGCGCCCGTGGTCCCAATAAGTTGGGCACAATCCAACCGCCGAGAATTTAACTTCTGGTGGGATCCAGAGGCCGTGCACATCGTTTTGCGGGCACCCTGGAAGAAGATTACCGTAACAACGGTCGACGTTTCGGTGAAGACACGCCTCACGCAAGCGATGATAGATCAGATCGCAAAGGCGGGTACGCCTTCCGCCCTGTACATCGGCAAATGGGCCGACGAGGAAATTTTGTGGGACGAGCTCGCCGCCGCCGCATGGTTGGAGCCCAGTATCATCACCAAAGAAGAAACCGTGTACATGGACATCGACATCTCCCATACTGCCGGCTATGGCAACACTCTTGTGTGGGTTCCCGGGAACCAGCCCGGGCTTGGCGAACGTCTCGTCCATCTACAAACAGATCTGAACTTGGAGAAATTCAACAAGATGGTTGTCGATCTTCTTTCAAGTCCGCATAGGTAAGAACGATCCGACATCCAATTCTGGTCAACGCTTCGAGGTCCGACACTCCGTCGCGCGGTTATGCAGGTGTCATATCCAGACATGGATACCCCTTCCGAGACAGGCTATCCAGAAGAATCGGTGTCAAGTAGTTATCGCAATCTCCATCACCAGGACAATTCTTAGCGAACGCGGAATATCAGATACACGACTCAGTAATCCCCGCACTCGCTGAACTAACACCTGTCTTATCCCGACTCGGTCAATGCATGTTGCGTTTCTTCGCGGAGAATTCAAAGACGGGCTGATCCACATCCGTAAGACATTCCAGTGAGCCCTTAAGGGACATCGTCGCGAGCTTAACGAAATTTCGTGCGGTTGAAATGAGGTTCCATCTCTCGTGATATGTGAACTTCGCAAGGCGAGTCCCACCATGTTCGTCGGCTTCAAAAATGCGATCTGGTAAGCAGACGTTCACCGATATGGCATTCTCACCTACTCTTCGAAAGTCAGCACGCGCCATCGCCGCAAGGTAGCTGTCCAAGCCTTCCCGCTCCGAAACTCCCGATATCTCGGCGCCTTCCTCCACGACATAAGCATTGTCACTCGTGGCAAACGAGCGGTAGTGAACAAGACAGTTCCTCAAATCCAGTAAATAGTCCACAAGCGGTTGCCCGACCAATGCCATGTACACCGGGCAGTTCGTTGATCCCTTCAGTACGTCCCGCATAGATTTGGGCAATTCATCGGAACCGCTCATAAACAGCGGCTTCAGATACAACCGCAGGTTATCCAGCGCGACCCTGCATAGATTGACCAAGGTGTAGAATTCAAAAAGCATTTCCTGATAGCTCGGGGCATACATGAAGAGGACGCTCGCGCCGGTGCCAGCGCGACCCGAGACCTCTCCTACAAAAAGAGCGTGATGGTGAAAGACCTGGCACAAGTGATATAAAACGCCTCGAATGTGCCACTCCGCCTGAAAGCCGAGTAAAGAACGCTCCGGGTGAGCCTCAGCCACACGATGTCCATGACCTTTAACCGATTCTTCCAGCGCCTTAATCTCCGTGGAGAGATCCTCGAGTTGTCTTGAATTGCGGTCCATCACCGAAAAATCGTACTCGCTTTCCATCGGCCATTCTAGCCAAATGCTGGCCGCCAGACGCGAGGTTGAGACCATGAATTGTATTTAGTTGGAGACTCGCGGACAGCGGGAGTCCGGTGGCGTGGATTGTAAACTAAGCTGCTTTCGGTTTCACCTCCTCTCGGCGCATTTGTTCAACCCCTTCTGACCAGGTCTGAAACGGCGTGCGGCCCTGGGTGCGATAGCCCTGGTGAGCGCGTTCGCAGTTGTAGAACGCGAGATACATATCCAAGTCACGCTGCAACTGCTCCAGCGACTCGTAGAACGTCTTGCGGAAGGCCACGGCGTAAAACTCTTCTTTCACCGTGCGATGAAGGCGTTCGCAGAAACCGTTGGTTTCCGGCGAACCGATGTCGGTGCGCCGGTGCGCGACTTGCTGGATGGCCAGATAGAGCTCGAAGGGATGCCCGACCGGGCGCCCACAGTATTCTCGGCCATTGTCCGGTGAGCAGGTGCTCGATCTCCACGTTGTGCTCCTCGTAGAAGGGCAGCACACGATCGTTCAGCACATCGACCGCCGTCATTGGAATCTTCGAGAGATAAGAGCTTGGCAAAGACGTGGGAAGAATGCGCATCGATTACCGTCTGCTGGTAGATTTTCCCCACGCCCTTGATGGTACCCACGAAATAAGAGTCCTGGCACAACAGATGCCCCGGATGCGGTGCCTCGATGTGTTGTTCGGGATCGACCAGCCGCCCTTCCAAGCTCCCCGGGCGAACGCGTTCTGTGAGCGATTGATCGCCACGGTTCGCCGTGAATGCGTCGATTTTCTGATCCCGCTCAACGAGAGGCACCTGCGGAGCCTTCTCAAAGAGTGGGTCACACACTACAATCGGGGCCGGCCACATTCGAGTCTCGGACCAGGCATCCCCGACTTACGGTCCGGCCATCAGCGGGCCAAACTGTGCGGACACCGCGTTCCGATTGATCACCAGGTTGTGGCCAAGGCGATGCTGGGTGGGCTCCATCACGAATACAGTTTGGAAAGACGCACGGCTTGACTTCCATGAGGAGTAATGCAGTTGAGAAAATACCCTGGCATCGGTGAATGCAGCGT
>JBKQKT010000500.1:0-3134 GCA_052147365.1 Candidatus Korobacteraceae bacterium
CTACAGGACGGGGATGCGGGACAAGGATTGGGCTGTTCAACTGGGATGCCCGTATAGAAATTGGCATCGAGTCCGGACTCGAAATTGTGCGGCGGTCCAAAATACTCCCAGCGCAACCCGAGGTTCGCCGTCAGGCGGGGAGTGATGCGCCAGTCGTCCTGAACATACGCGGCAGCTTCGTTCGATCGATATCCACGATAGTAAACCGGCAACTGACCGGTTTGCGGATTGAGGGAAGCAAACGCTTCAATGATCGAACCGAAGACTGGGCCGCCAAGGAAGTAGGATTCAAAATCGTTAGTAAACTTGTCGTCGGTGAGCAGGTCCTCGGTGTCCGCGACGATGTTATAGCCGTTCTTGTAGGAATCGAAGCTGCTTCCGTTGCGGATACGCCGGTATTCAGCGCCGCCCTTGAAGTTGTGCTTCCCCTTAGTCACCGAGAGGTCATCTTTGTAGATAAATTCATTCTCGGTAAAAAATTGAGGTATACCGGCGTTGTTTCCATACCCAAAATTCGGCTCATCGAAGGCGGTCAGTGTGCTCGGCATTCCGGTTACAGTGGGGTCGCCCGGAAAGTTTGAGGTATTGCGGACATAAGCCATGCGTGCCTGGTTCAGGATCGTCGGACTGAACGTGTGCGTCCAGGTCACACCTGCATTCTGCGCCCGTGCCTGGTTGTAACTCGTTGGCCCAAAGAGCGTGACGTTGCCCGCATACGGGACGGTGTCGGTCGCATTGTCATACAAATAGGCGGCGGAAAGCTGATCTTTCGAGGTGAGCTTCTGGTCGAACTTGCCCGAGTATCGCATCTGGTTTATGACCTGCGGCTGCGATACGGTCGTCTGGCCGTACAAAGGCACGGGATTGCCAGACGCATCGAGGTAGGTGAGACCTGGGATGGCTAGGCCCGGAATAAAGTCATTTGCGACGCCACCAGTCCACAGCCCTTGAGCCCCAGTGACCACGTTCTTGCAACTCGGCGATGTGGTGACACACAGCGGAATCGACTGAGCTGCGGCCATTTTAGTATAGACCGGGCCGGTGGTGCTTTCGTTGGCAAAAGCACCCACGCAGGGAGCGGCGGTGGCATTGCCCACGCCGTAAAGCCCATTCAGAAAGGCCTGGTTGTTGCACATGCCGCTCGGCGAAGTTTCGATGAAATTCTCAAATCCCCCAGTCTGTATGTAGTTGATGAAATCTGGAGTGATGGTGTTTCCCGTGTCAGGACTGCCGATGCGTAAACGCTGCGATTCGACGCTGAAGAAGAAGAACGTTTTGTCTTTGACGATGGGACCGCCAACGGAACCGCCAAACTGGTTACGGATGAGGTGGTCTTGAGTACCCGAGAAGTTGGAGAAGAAACTGTTCGCCGCCAATGCTTGAATACGGTTGTACTCAAAAAGAGAACCGTGCCATTGATTAGTCCCGCTTTTGAGCACGGTGTCAGTCACGAAGCCGCCGGCCTTGCCATATTCTGCCGCGGGGGTGCCACTAATTACGCGGTACTCTTCAATGGCATCCGGCGAAATTGTCGTATTGGCTCCGCTGGGCCCGGTTCCAACAGATCCCGCGCCGCCAAGACCTTGATCGTTGTTATCAAAACCATCCACCATGAAGTTACCAGCGCCGCTGCGGGTGCCGTTGACAGCCGGCCCGCGATCGGTGGTGAGCATCGCGTTCGCCGCGGGCTCCGCGCCGGCGACCAGGCTGAGAAATTCATTCGAGTTGCGGTCTTCGAGCGGCATGTCCTGCCAGACCCGCCGGTCCACATTCTGTGAGAGCGAAGTATCTTCGGTCTGCACCAACTGCGCTCCGGCTTCGACCGTCACCTGCTCTGTGGCCGTGCCCACTTCCAACTTGACGTCGCGCGTGGTGATCTGACCGACGGTTGCGACAATCTGCTGAACCTTCACCGACTTGAACCCCTTGGCAGTGATCTCCAAGGTGTACGTACCCACGATCTCCAGCGCCGGGAAGTTATACGTTCCAGCCGACGTTGTCATGGCAGTACGCACTGCGCCCGTCGCGGTGTTGGTCAGCCTGACCTCAACGCCCGCAACCAAGGCGCCAGTCGTATCCGTTACCTGACCGGTTAGTGCACCTTGTCCGCCTTGCGCGAGGGCTCCAACGCTAAGGGCTAGTACGACGAGTGCCAGCAGGGTGTGGGTCCAAATGCTGCGGAATGAAGATTCCATTTCTGTTTCTCCTAATCTGAATCTGAAATCTTATTGCGGTGAATCAGGTTACTTGACTGATCGGGGAGGGCCCAACATCAGCGCACAGCCCCAGGAAACTCTCGCATGATAACTGCTGTTCAAATGCAATCAACATTCCAAAGCGTACTCAAGCAACGACCATATTTTTCAATGACATACATTTACACTGCCGCGCCTATACATTTTTCGGGAGGGATATCGCCGATTTATCTATGGAAAGATGTAGATTGACGAGTGAGGTACGATCGAGGCGATCCCGCTATGACCACACGACACAAAGTCGTTAAAAAAGTCGTTAAAGAAGATTTTAAGCCCGGCGGCGAGTCCAGTGTCGCAGTCTCAAACTTCGATCTCGGCGTCGACCTCTTTAATCGCTCTCATTTCTTCGACGCTCATGAAGCTCTCGAGGACGTCTGGCGCACCCTGCCTCGCGATGAGCTTGCTGGCGGACGTCGCCGTCTCCACATGCAAGGAATGGTTCAACTGGCGGTCGCCTTTCACCATGAGTCCACAGGCAACTACGTTGGGGCGCGATCAGTGCTGGAGCGGGCGCTGCGCAATCTCGATGGCGCCGACGCTTCATTTCCCGATCTCGATTTCGAGCGCTTGCGCGCGGAGTTGACGAAGTGGCAGAAACATTTCGCCGGCACAGCTCCGCGACCGGAGCTTCCGCGCATCGTCAAACGCAAGATGGTCAAGCGACGGATGATCAAACGCAAGATGGTCAAGCGCAAGCCTGTCAAACGCTAAACTCGCACCGTGACCCGCGCCAGATCAGCGTCAACAATAAGCCTGCTAAAATCTCGTCAGTGAAATCGATTTCAACACCCGCTCGCAGCACCGCGCCGGAGTCTGCTCCGCTGCTCGATCTGCGTCGGCAGTATGCGGGCATCCGCGAAGAAGTGCTGGCCGCGATTG
>JBKQKT010000501.1:0-18785 GCA_052147365.1 Candidatus Korobacteraceae bacterium
GAAGGTCATGGTTTCTTGCCGATTGCAATGTGGTGAGCGTCAACCGCGGCGATAACGTTGAGCAGCCCCGCGACCACAATATATTTCGTCCCGTAATCAGCCACAGCGCGATGGATGTTGCCGCCGCCCCAATCCATCGATCGGGCGATGAAGTACAACAAGCCCGAGCCGAGGTCGCCGACAAATCCCAGGATGTCGAGCAGGTCGCCGGTGTTGAACTGGTACACCTTGCCCTGCATGCCGAGGCCGGCAAAGAACATGATGAAGACCGACAACATCAGCAGCAGCCCGCGAATCCAGCGACGCTGAATGAAGTGCCCGAGTCCGGGAAAGAGCCAGCCCGCAATGGGAGCGATGGTGGCCATCGAGCCGGCCTGTGGCGCAACGGTCTTGGCGGAGCGTTGGTTGACGGTGGCTGTCTGCGGGTTCGGCATCAGATCTGCACCAACTCGTTCTGCACCCGGCCGGTCACTTCGCCCTTTCCGTTGCGGATCAGCATGTTGATTTCGCTGCGCACCCCGAACTCCGGCAGGTAAATGCCCGGTTCAACCGAGAAGCAGGTGTTGGGCAGGACCTCGCGGTCGTCTTTGGTCTCGAGGTTGTCAAGATTGGCGCCGTTGGCGTGAATGTCGCGGCCAATCGAGTGCCCGGTACGATGGATGAAGTACGGCCCGTATCCTTTCCTGGCGATGAACTCGCGCACCGCCTGATCTACTTCCCAGCCACAGATTTTCTTCGTGGCATTGAAGGCCTGCTGTACGGTGCGAATGCCCACGTCGCGCGCATCGCGAACGATGTTGAAGATTTCGTGCTGCTTGTCGCTTGGCATGCCGATGACGCCGGTCCAGGTTATGTCGTAATAAACCGATTCCGGGCCATTGCATTTGGCCCAGATATCGAGCAGTACGAAGTCGCCCTTCCTGATTGGCGCGGACGTGGCGGCCGTTGGCTCGTAGTGCGGATCGCCGCTGTGCGCGTTGACGCTCACGTTGGGCGGATCTTCCGTCACCAGGTCCTCGCGCTTAAAGGCTTCCATGATCCACTGCTGCATCTCGTACTCGTGCGTGCCGCCGTTGCGCGCGCGATGACCTACCTCCTGGAAGAAAGCGGCGGTGATTTTGTCGATTGCGTCGCGCGCCTTCAGATGCGAATTCATTTGCTCGTCGCTAAGCGTGGCTTCAAACCGCGCCACCAGGTTGGCCGAGCTGACAATCTCCTTGCCGAAGCTGCGCACCAGCTCCAGCATGCCTGCGTCAACCAACGAAATGTAAGGGATCTGGTTGTTGGGCGAATACTGCATCACCACGCGGTGATACGGCTTGAGCATCGCCTCCAGGCTTTGCCACAGTTCCTGCCAGGCGGAGTATTCCAGCTTCTGTCCGGGCAGCGGGTCGAGATGATGGCTTTCGATGCGATGCACAAGTCCAACGGGATCACCCTCAGCAGGGATGAGATAGAACCAGCGGCGCGTGACCATCATCTTTTCCGGCAGTCCGAGGAGGTGATAGGCAATGGGGTCGCGGTGGTGATGATCGTAGAAGAGCCAGCAATCATTGTGGCTCTCGCGCAGGGCAGCTTGAATAGCGGGTAGATTCATGCGAGGTCTATTGTAAACGACAAATCCAGGGCACAACTGCACCCGGGATTTACGCTGATGAACGCGGATCTAATTCGTTTTCTTTTTTCTGATCCGCGAGGATCCGCGTAAATCCGCGGTTGGTTTCGTTTTGAGCACATGTTCACGTGTTTCCTCCGGCAGCGTCTCGCACGCGGTGCGCAGCACTAGCCGCGGCGTACGCTCACGGATGGTCATCAGGTATTTCACAGTCTGGCCTGGATTCGCTTTGGCTGCTTCGCGCAACAGCCAGGCCAGTCCCTTCTGCACAATGTCGTCGTCGCTGGCAAGCAGCATCTCGGTGATGCGCTGGATATCCGCGAAATTCTTGTGTTGCCGCGTGCTATGGATAAGGCAGACGGCGGCGGCGCGCCGGTGCCATGGCTTGCCGGTCTTCTTTTTGGCCCAGCGAGGCGGACGTGACAGGAGCGAATCATCGGCGGCGATCATCGGCCCTAAAAGGTAGTGCACCAGCCCGTCGTGGTCTGCCCAGGTACTTACTCGGTCCAGCCAGCTTTCGAACAGCTTGAATTCAGATTTGCCGAACTTGCCGACGATCCCGCCCAACATCAGTACCGCAAAGACCTTCTCCTCGAGGACGTCACCACGAAAGAGCTGATCCGCAACTTGCAGAAGATACTCCATGCCGTACTCCGCCAGGATGGTTCGCCGAAACCGTACCGCGACCTTGCGCAGCTCGTGGGTGTACCAGCCGCGCGACTTCACCTCCTGCTTGAAGAACCACTGTACCTCTGCCGAATGCGGCGCTGAGCCACCGGTCTTGAGCACGGCGCGAATGTGTTTGGCGATGTACACCGGGCTCTTCATGCTGTCGTCGCCTCCGATCCGGATTTCGGTAGCACAAACTTGTCATAGATCCACAGCAGCAAAGCCGTCAAAATGCCGATGGCTGTAATCACGACCCACATCATTCCCGGCTGATGTTTCACCTCGCCGTAGTGGTGAATGAGGAATCCGCCGAAGTTTCCGCCGATAAGCGAACCGATTCCCAGGGGCAAGAAGGCGAACCCCATATACGTTCCCTGCTGTCCCGAAGGCGCGAGCCGCGAGATGTATTCGTAGTAGCGCGGGGACTGTGTAATTTCGCCGAGAGCGACTGCAACCAACGTGAGAATCACTCCAGTTACAGTCGGCCTGACAATCAGGATGATCCATGCCAGGGCAGTCACTAGCGTGCCAATGATGATGGCGCTGAAGGCGCGAATTCTCTGGGTGAGGATATTGATCACCAGCGTGAGGGCAATCACCACCAAGGGACCTGTTATCAGCAAGAGCTCAGTGTCGGTATGGGGATTGATGTAATCGTGAACGTAGAGCGGCAGCGTGATGAACTCCTGCCAGTACACGATCCAATAGCCGGTAAAGATCAGCAGGAACAACATGAAGCGCGGATTGGTGATGACCGTCCAGAAGTTTCGGGCGGCTTGTGAAAGGCTGGTGGTCTCGACCTCTTCGTGCCGGCGTGGTTCACGAAAGAACAGCAACACACCCAGAAACATAAGGAAGACGCTCAGCGCCGCTACGCGAAAGACATTCTCGACGCGCAGTCTCTGGTGCACGTATGACGCAACATACGGCCCCGCCGCGCCACCTATATTTACGAGCGTGTAATAGATGGAGTAGCCGATGGAGCGAACATTTTCCTTCGAGGCACGAGCCGTAGTGCCGACCACACTGGGTTTGACCAGTGCGACGCCCAATGCCGGGAGCGCCAACACAAAGGCCACCAGAACAACCAGCGGCACGGCGTCGCGCACAGGAGCGAGCCACGGCGCTCCCAGCGATCCCAGCAGGAAGTAGGCACAGCTCAGGATCAGATAGGCCAGGGAAAGCGCACGGCGGAAACCCATGCGGTCGGCGAGGGTTCCGCCGAAAACCGGCAGAAACCACACCAGCCCGCCGAAAAAACCCGTCAGAGTACCGGTCCGCTCGGTGGGGAAATGCAACACTTCGTGGAGATACCGGGCCAGCGAAGCGAAGGCTGCGTAGTAGGAAAGGCGTTCAAACAACTCGCTGATGTTGGCGACCCAGAAGGGACGATCGAAGCCGGTACGAATGTCGTGCCAACGCTGTGCAAAAGTCAAAAGGATTTCCTTGTAACGAGTTGTCAGTTCCTATCTGTACGGCACTCTGGCTACTGACAACTGCTTTCCAGCAGCCTCGCTTCGACTTGCCTGGCCGAAAGACCGCTTACCAGAATCACTTTAGTACGACTGCTTTTGCCGGCGCTTATCGTAACCGACGAACGGGGCACATTCAAAACCTCCGCAAGAAATGCGATGCACGCGTCGTTTGCGCGGCCTTCGATGGGTGGGGAAGTTAGCGCGACCTTCAGCGCCGCACCGATTTCGCCGGTGATGGCGTTCTTCCTGGCGCGCGGATGGACCTTTATCTGGAAGGTCGCGCCACACGGCATGTCGCGGATGGGGATCATGGTTTTGTCCGCGTCCCAAAGATAGCCGTTCCTAGGCGGACACAAGTCGAGCCTTCTTCGATGGCAACTTCGAAGTCATGCGACATGCCCATGGAGAGGACATCCAGGCCAACCGACGACAGATTGCGCGTGACCAGTCGGTCGCGCAATTCGCGAAGCTGACGAAAGTATGGCCGCGCGTCTTCGGGATCTTCGGTGAATGGCGGCACGGTCATGAGTCCACGGATGCGCAGGTTTTTCCAATCGGGTGCGCCGGTCAGAATGCTTTCGAGCTCGGGAGAATCTGGTGCGATGCCGCTCTTGGCCGCTTCGCCGCCGACATTGATTTCGATCAACACATCGAGCGTCTTGCCCAGCTTTTCAGCCGAAGCAGTGAGGCGTTCTGCCAGCTTCACCGAGTCGAGGGAATCCACCGCATCGAAGATTTCCGGCGCCTTCCCGGCCTTGTTGGATTGCAGATGGCCAATCATGTGGAACTCGGCATCACGTAGCTCTGATAGAGCCCCAACCTTTTCTGCGAACTCCTGCACGCGGTTCTCGCCGAATAGGCGCTGGCCAGCTTGGTACGCTTCCACGATTGCTTCGGGAGGAAAAGTCTTGGTGACGGCCATCAGCGCAACATCGCTCGGGATTCTGCCCGCGCGTCCGGCGGCGAGAGCGATGCGGTCGTGGATGGCAGAGAGGTTGGAGGAAATGGTCATACGCGCACAAACAGCAGGTCCCTCGACTCGGACTGAAGTCCTCGCTCGGGATGACATTGGAGATAAATGACGACGCTCTACATAATCGCCGTCGGCGGAGCCGGCTCATCAGGACGGCCCGCATTGGCCAGCGGCACGCGGATCATCACAATCGCCAGAATCACCAGCACGATAAAGCCGGAAATCCAATGGGGATGGGCAAATATCACCGGCAGCGGCCATTGTTTGTATTTAAAGATCGCGATGACGATTCCCATGAGCGCCTCGCCGGCGATGAAACCCGAAGCGGTGAGCACCCCGGCATTTTCGACGCGGGCTTTCTGAGCATCGTTGAAGTTCCGGCTGTCGCGCATTTTGTCAGTGGCCCAGCGGATCATGCCGCCGATGAAAATGGCGAACGTGGTTTCCAGTGGCAGATACATGCCGACGGCGAAGAGCATAGGGCTGCGCACTTCGATCATGATCAGCGCGAATCCCATCAGCACGCCGACCACGATGAGCGGCCACGCCATTTCGCCGCCGACGATGCCCTTGGCCAACATTGCCATCAGTCCAGCCTGAGGCGCCGAGAGCTCGCGATCACCGAAGCCGCTGCCGCCACTGTTGATGTTCGCCTGGTACAGGAGCATCAGCACGGGCAACAAGCAGAAGCTGGCAACCGTCACGCCCATGAAGTCCCCGATTTGCATCTTGCTGGGAGTGCCGCCGAGAATGTGTCCAACCTTCAGGTCCTGGAGCATTTCACCGGCGACAGCCGACGACACGCAGACCACGGCCGCGACGCCCAGCACGGCGGCAACTCCGCTCATTCCTGAGACACCGATGATCACCATCAGCAGAGCGGCAATCATCAGGGTCGCGAGCGTGAGGCCGGAAATCGGATTGTTGGAGGAGCCGATCAGGCCGACCAGGTTGCCGGAGACCGCGGCGAAGAAGAAGCCGACGATGATCATGACGATCGCGGCGACGATTCCGCCCCTCAGGACGCCAGCGTAACTGGTGTAAAGCGCGATCATGCATACCAGCACCACCGCCAGTCCCCCGAAGACGATTTTTCCGTTCAGGTCGCGTTCGGTGCGTGCCGTGCTTGCATGCACCGAGGCCGATTTCTTTAGATCGGAAACGGCGCGCGCCATCCCTGAGGCCAGGCTCTTACGCATGCGGAACAATGTGTAACACGCGCCGACCAGCATGCCGCCTACGGCAACCGGCTTGACAATGAATTTCCATACTGCGTCGGCCTGGCCAGCCCAGAAGGTCGTGTCCGCGTTTGCTCCCGCCGGCAGGAACTGCGCAACGAAAGTCGGACCGCCGAGAAATAGAATGAGCGGAACTAGCAAGCCCCAGGCAATAACGCCACCGGCAAAGTTAAGCGATGCGAGCCGCGGGCCTATGATGTATCCGACCCCGAGATATGCCGGGCTGACCGCAGGGGCCGACATGGTGGTCACGGCGCCTGCACTCAGTTTCGGAGACGTGGCATTGGGGCCAAGGCGCACAAAACTCTTTCCCAATTGACCGACGCTGACGATGAAATCTCTGCCGGGACTGAACAGCTTGAACTGGCCCAGCAGGTACACCAGGCCGCCGAAGCCCATATTCGAGAATAGGATCTTCGCGGCTTTGCTGCCTTGCTGTCCGGCCTTATGGATTTCCGATGCCGCCACCGATTCGGGGAAAGGAAGATCTGGGTCCTCCACCATTACCCGGCGCAGCAGCGTGACAAAAAGAATGCCCAGCACTCCTCCCACCAGCATCAGCAACGACGACTTGAGATAGGCGTGCTGAAAATCGAAGACCGGCCACGCGCCCGAAATAACGAACGCTGGAATAGTGAAGATGGCGCCGGCGGCGACCGATTCACCGATGGAGCCAACCGTTCGCGTGATGTTTTCCTCCAGCAGCGAGCCTCGCATCAGGCGCAGCAGGGCCATGCCGATGACGGCCGCTGGATACGTGGCGGCAATAGTCATACCGGCGCGCAAGCCGAGATAGGCGTTTGCCGCGCCCAGAATGACGGTGAGAACCAGTCCCAGCAGCACGGCGCGGAGTGTGAACTCCGGCATGTCGGTGTTATCGGGAACGTAGGAACGGAACTTTCTTGGCGGTGCTGCGACAGTGGTACTCATGTAAGAAGCCTCGGACAACGCATGAATGGGCGACGGCGCAAGTTAGCACGTTCGCGCCACTTGTTACAAGTGCGACCAAGCGGGGAGGGCTTCGTGTACCGTCATGAAATCTCGATGAAATCGTGCCAAGGTACCCTCCTTGTCATTTGCGCGCGGCCGTCAAATGTACATATACTGGCCTGTCACGGTGCTACGGGACCGAAGATAAGCCAACCAGCCCTTCGGCAACCCGCGGCGCCGGCGACGAGGGTTCAATCTTGCGCGACTTTGCGCGAGAGTGGTTGGAGGGTCGTCTTCAGCAGTGGTGAGACGCTAGAGCGAAAACGACGAGAACAGCGCGCCGAGCAACGTGCCGTCCTCGTCGCGCCTGTGCAAGCCCTCCTGCGAAATGTTTTTTCTGTCCTTTTCCCCTCTGATTGCAGACTTTGCCGCACTCCGCTCAATAACATTTCCCGCATTCCGGTTTGCAGCGAATGTCTTGAAGCCATGCAGCCGGTGCGTGCGCCGCAATGCGTGATTTGTGGTGACCGGCTCGCCAGCGCACAGTTGCTGGTAGGCGACGGCCGTTGCCACGGCTGCCGCGATTTCGAGCCGGAGTTCGCCCGCGCCATGTCTTTTGGCGAATATGAGTCCGGCCTGCGCGGTCTCATTCATCTGCTGAAGTATGAATCTGTGCTTCCGGTGGCATCGGTGCTGGGTGGCATGCTGGCCTCCGTGATCAAGGAACTGCTTCCCGCTTGCGGCGACTCACCCGCACTGGTGGTTCCCGTCCCGCTGCACAAGAGCAAGCACAGCGACCGCGGATTCAATCAGGCAGAGCTGGTTGCGCGGGCTGCGGTGAGGCGATTGCCCAAACAAGTCGAGCTGGCGAATGAAGTTCTAGTGCGACAGCGGGCAACCATCTCGCAGGTGGGCCTGACACGCGAACAGCGCATCGAAAACATGCGCGACGCATTTCGTGTGCGCGATCGCCCGAAAGTTCGTGGCCGCATCGTGATTCTGGTGGATGACGTGATGACGACGGGGACTACACTCTCCGAGTGCGCCCGCGTCCTGAAGAAGGCTGGCGCAGAGCGAGTTCTGGCGGCGACAGTGGCCCGGGCGTTCCAAGGTAAGCCCTTGCAGGACAATATGCTCCACGTGGAACAAACGCCGGCGGTTCATGCGGAAGAGGAAGCAAGCGAAGCGGTGGCCGCTGCGGTTTAGGAGTTATGTCAGGTTCGGCACATAGCGCAGCCTCCCGATACGGCAAGTCACTGGCCGGTTGCATGCACCATGCCCGCGTGGCGGGCGATGACCCGCCACAGTGGACTGCAATGCACGCTCCGGTGCTGGTGTTGAATGCATCGTACGAGCCCATCAACGTGTGCGCCGCGCGTCGCGCCATCATCCTGGTGTTGAAGGGCGTGGCCATGATGGAAGAGGCCAATGGACACTATCTGCACTCGGCGCGGCTGGCTATGCACGTGCCTTCGGTGATCCGGCTGCTGGAATACCGGCGCATACCGCACCAGACGCGGGCTCTGTCGCGCAAGAACATCCTGCTGCGCGACCGCAACACCTGCCAGTATTGCGGAAAAATCCTCGCCGCCGGCGAGCTGACGCTCGATCACGTCATCCCGCGATCACGCGGCGGGGCCTCGACATGGGAGAACCTCGTCGCCTGCTGCCACACCTGCAACCGGCGGAAGGGCAACATGCTGCCGCATGAATCCAGCATGAAGCTGCAACGCGAGCCCCGCGCGTTTAATCTGCACACCAGCCGCCACATCATGCGCATGATGGGCCGCTCCGATTCGAAGTGGCAGAAGTACCTGTTCTACTGATCGGTGTTATTGCTTGGGCGGTGTTTGTTGCACTCCGCCGGGCTGCTGCGTTCCCGGCTGCGGCTGGCCCTTGGAGATCTCTTGGCCTTCATAGGTAATCTTCACGTTCGATCCGAAGCGCTTGTAATTGGTGTACTTCACAATCTGCCGCACGTGGACGTCGCCGGTTGAGAAGTGCAGTTCGTCGTCCACCTTGGTGTAAACCGGGAACCAGTATTTGCCATCGACCTGCTGCCGCCAGGTGGTGAAGTTCGGGAAGAGATTTTCCTGACCTCCTCTGTGCTTTCCGACGCCCATGTCCGGCACATTCTTGCCGTAGGTCTTCACAATCTGGAAATCGTGGTCGTCCACCCAGATGCGACCCTGGAAGTAGCGCTTGTTCTTGTCGATCTGTTTGGGCGCGATGTCAAACACATAGGTGCCTAGTTCATCTTCTTTCTGTTTGCCGACATACAGAATCTGGTATTCAGGAATCTCGTCGGTGGTCAGCACGAAGGGCATGCGGTGCTGGATGTCATCAAAGTCTTCCCGCGTCATCGCGATGCGTTGCAGTGACGACTGTGGCGCGAACACTACCGACTCAATGCGGTGGCCCTTGTCGTCGAACAGGACGTCCACCACCTGCTTGAATTCACCGTCCACGCTATCACCTTCAAGCGTCTGCACGGTCACGGACTGCCTGTAGGTGTACTGCTCGCGCGCGATCTTAAACTGCTTTTCCTTGCCGGCAAAGTTCTGGATGATCTGTTCAACCGTGATGCCTTGCGGCTGCGAGGCGTCGAGAGCGCCCTCACCGCGGTCTTCGGCTGACGCCGGAAGCGACAGGCACACCGTCAGCAACGGGAATAAGAGCAACCGCGGGAAAAGGTGGAGATACTTCATAGGATGGTCCTTGCGACTATTGTATTCGATGCAGCGGCCGGGATGCGCCTGGAGCCACTCAACTCCGGTATTGCTTCCGAATCGTCATTACGAGCGCCTCGCCTCCTTTGGGCGTGGAATCTGTTTTTCATCATCCCCTGGAAAGCAGATCCCTCGCCTGCTGAAGCGGGCTCGTGATGACAATTCCGTAGGCTGTTACGAGATTGCAATCTCACTAGGAGCTGCAAATCCTGTTTCGCCTGTCACTTCCGGTGATTTAGACTAGCCATTCTTTAGACGCACAGCTACTTGCTTCGTTTGTGCCCGCCCGGAGGCCTCATGCTACGTCCCATCTTCCTGATTATTCTTTTCTGCTTCTCGCTATGCAGTGCTGCGCAGAGCAAGCACGCCTTCACCTTCGAAGATATGATGCAGCTTAAGCGCATTGGCGAGCCCGTTATTTCGCCCGATGGCAAATGGGTCGCCTTCACCGCGGTTGACGTTAACCTTGAAGAGAACACACGCAAGCCGCATCTCTGGATCGTTCCTGTTGCCGGCGGCGAGGCGCGCCGCCTCACACCCGCGACCGGCACGGGCGAAGATCGCATCCGCTTTGCGCCCGATGGCAAACGTGTGATTTATGAATCGTCACGCGACGGCGGCTCACAAATCTGGGCGCAGGACTTCGATTCTTCCGCCGGCGCATTGACCGGCGAGCCGCGTAAGGTAACCAGCATCTCGACTGAAGCTTCCGGCGGCGTTTGGTCCCCTGATGGCAAGAGCATCTTGTTCGTTTCTTCGGTTTATCCCGACTGTCCGGACGATGCCTGCAACAAGCAGCGCGACGACGAGCGCGCCAAGTCGAAGGTGAAGGCCAGCATCTTCGCCCAGTTGATGTTTCGCCATTGGAACCATTACTTCGACGGCAAATACAGTCACTTGTTCATTGTCTCTGCCGATGGCGGCGTGGCGCGCGACATCACACCGGGCGCCCACGACGTTCCTCCCTTCAGTCTTGGCGGGCAGGACCAATACGCCTTCTCGCCCGACAGCAAGGAGATCGCCTATACGAGCAATCACGACCCAATGCCTGCGATCAGCACCAACGACGATATTTTTACCGTACCCGCTGCGGGAGGCGAGGCAAAACAGATCACCACTAACCCCGGGAGCGATGGCACTCCAATCTATTCGCCTGACGGCAAGTACATCGGCTATCGCTCGCAACTTCGCGGCGGCTACGAAAGCGACCGCTTCCGCCTGATGCTCTACGATCGCGGCACTGGCAAAATCACCGACCTGACGCCAGAATTCGATCGCTGGGTGGATTCGATGGCCTGGTCACCCGATTCCAAAACCATCTACTTCACCGCCGAGAACCAAGGTGAAGCGCCGATCTACCAGATCAATGTGACCGCTCCCAACCCCTGGCCGCAGGAACTGGTGGATGGATTCAACGACAGCCCAGCGCCAACACCCGACGGTAAGACGCTGGTCTTCGATCAGATGTCGATTGCCGCGCCCAACGAAATCTACGCCGCGCCCTTGCGGTTCCCGCAGTGCCGTATGACCGTGCCACCCGGAAGCTATAAGTATCCGGACTGCCTGCTTACCAAGGCGCGACCGCTCACTACGCTGAATGACGCGGTTCTTTCGAAGGTGGCAATGCAACCGCTGGAGTCCTTCTGGTTCAATGGCGCTGCTAAGGAAAAAGTCGAAGGCTTCCTGCTGAGGCCGCCGAACTTCGACGCCGGCAAGAAGTATCCCGTCAAGTTCCTCATTCATGGTGGCCCACAAGGCGCCTGGGGCGACGACTGGTCGTATCGGTGGAACCCCGAGCTGTTGGCCGCCAGCGGCTACGTCGCCATCATGATCAACTTCCATGGCTCGACCGGCTATGGGCAGAAGTTCATTGACGCCATCAACGTCGACTGGGGTGGCGCTCCCTTCCTGGACCTGATGCTGGGCTTGGACTACGCCGAGAAGAACTATCCGTTCATCGATAAGGGCAGGGAGTGCGCGCTGGGCGCCAGTTACGGCGGATACGCCATCAACTGGATCGAAGGCCACACCACTCGCTTCAAGTGCCTGGTGTCGCACGATGGCATGTTCAACACCGAGTCGGCTTTCGGTACCACGGAAGAGCTGTGGTTCAACGAATGGGAGTTTAAAGGCACGCCTTGGACAAACCGCGAGATGTACCGCAAGTGGTCACCGCACCTGTCGGCCACGAACTTTAAGACGCCGGTGCTGGTCGTCCACGGCCAGCTCGATTACCGGTTGGATGTCTCTGAGGGCTTCCAGTTGTTCACAACCGCCCAGCGGCTGAACATTCCCTCGAAGATGTTGTACTTCCCCGACGAAGGGCACTGGGTGCTTAAGCCTCAAAACAGCCGTCTGTGGTACCAGACGGTCAATGGCTGGGTGGATGAGTGGACGAAACCGGTGAAATAGGTTTGCAAATGTGAGCGCTCCGGTGGCACCAGCCACCTGGTCGGCTACGCGCGGGCCTGCTGCTGCGAATGAGGACGTGGAAGAGCGGTGAATCTCACCGGGTTTCGTCACAAGCTCGCGGGCGTTATCCAACTACATCCTTGATTCTAAACTGCTTATTACTCTATGTCCTCTGGTAGTATCACCTCTGATTCTTGACCGCGGATAGACCTGGGACTTTCGACCTGCAAAATTATCTTACAAGAGGGTTGCAACATTTGTTGTGCATCTGTACCATCGGGCTGCTACATGCGCGCATCTTCAAGTACTTACGCTGCCCGAATCCGCCGCTTCCGTCTTCCCCGGTTATGTATCGCCGTCATTGGCACCGACGCCTCGTCCATTGTCGAACGGGCCGAGTCCTTGGTGCGTGATAACCCTTTTCTGGAGTTCAGGTTAGATTACCTGTCGCAGCCAGCAGCAGGGCTTCCCAAACTCAAGAACTTCCTGGAGATGCATCCTGAGGCTACGGTCATCGCTACTTGCAGGCGGGCGGTCAACGGAGGCAAGTTTCGCGGCTCGGTCGCAGCCGAACTGAACATTCTTCTTAAGGCGGCCGATAGCGGCTTTCAGTTGGTTGATCTGGAACTGCACAGCGTAAAGGCCCTCAAGCCGGAGCAGCTTCAGGAGCTGAGTGATCGCGTCGGGCTCATCATCTCCCACCACAACTTCCGTAATACCAAGAAGTTGGAAGAGCCGTTCGCGGAGATGAGCCAGTATCAGGCCGATTTCTACAAGGTGGTCTCGACTGCCACCAACCTGTACGACAACGTGGTGATGATGAAGTTCCTCGAGGCGAACTCCGGCAAGCAAGAGATGGTTGGTTTGTGCATGGGAGAACAGGGCATCATCAGCCGCGTGTTGGGTGTTCGAGCAGGCAGTGTCTTCACCTTTGGTGCCGCGACGCGCGGTGAGGAAACCGCTCCGGGACAGGCTACGGCGCTGGAATTACGCGACACCTATCGCATTGAAACCGTTGATGCAGCGACCCAGGTTTATGGCGTGGCCGGCGATCCTGTGGAACACTCGCTTTCGCCGGTGATGATGAATGCGGCCTTTCGGCGCGAAACCGTGAACGCGGTCTATCTGGCGCTGCATGCCAAAAGTCTAAAGGATTTGCTGGCCTGCGTCCGCGACATTCCCATTCGCGGCCTCAGCATCACCATGCCGTACAAGCAGGAGATCGTCGAGGAGCTGGAGAACTCCGACCCACCGACGCGCCTGGTTGGCGCGTGCAACACCGTGGTCCGCGGGGTGGACGGCAAGCTCTATGGCTTCAACACCGATGTGGCCGGTATCGTGGTCCCGCTGGAGCAGCGACTCCCTCTGGCAGGCGCGCGAATACTGCTGGTCGGCGCCGGCGGCGTCGCTCGAGCTGCGGCATTCGGGCTGAAGGCTAAGGGGGCCGAGGTGTTCATCACGAATCGCACCCCGGAAAAGGCGCAGTCTCTTGCGCGGCAGGCCAAGGCAAAGTACCTCAAGCGCTCCGAGGTTGCCAAGCAGTCGTTCGACGTCATTATCAATGCGACCCCAGTTGGCATGGACAATGGCAAGCAGTCTCCGCTGGAAGAGAAGGAACTGAACACGAAATACGTTTTCGACCTGGTTTACGTCCCTGCCGAGACCAGACTCATTCGCATGGCCCGTGCCAAGGGAATACAAGTCATCCCCGGGCTGGAGATGTTCGTCCAGCAGGGCGCGCGGCAGTTTGAGATCTGGACCGGCAAACCGGCTCCGATAGCAGAGATGGGCTACGTTGTCACCAAGGCCTTGGAGCGTCGCGCAGCGGAAGAAGCCCACGAAAGCAAGAAGCCCTCAGCCAGAAAGGTGACGAAGAGCGCAAAGAAGGCTCAGCGGTAAGAAGTAAGCAGCGGCTATCCATCCACACTTGGCGCTTCCAAATCCGAAAAAGCACGAAGTTCCGTAATTTTGCGGTTGCGATTCTTCACACAAATAGCTTAGGATAAGAGAGTTGGAGATGGGCCCTCGTCATTTCCAATTCCAGAAGCCAGTTTCGTTTAGTCCCACGTTCGCAAGTCAGCATTCCCTTATGCACAGCAGCCTTGAATTGTGTGTGAGCTACTCCCAGGAGAGACTGAGATGGCGTGGTACGCGTACTGCATCACCGAGCAGCAAGGTCTTCTAAATGGCACCAGGGCTCGACGCCTCTTCGCAATTGAAAACCTCCGAGGCGTGAACGGCGCCGCGGTGTTCGGATGTCCCAGCGGGGAATTCGCGGTTATCGTCAGCGAGTACTCCGGAGCACAGTCCCTCACTCAGCAGGCTATTGTTGACCACGCTCGCGTCGTCAGCGAGTGCTTCCGCACCCTCACTGTGCTTCCCTTCCGCTTCGGTACCATCTTTGACTCGGACGAAGCGCTTCGCCGGTCGGTAAAGGCAAATCGCAAGGCTTTTCTGGAGAGCGTCGCCCGCCTGCGTGGAAAGGCGGAAATGCACTTCAAGCTGGTTGTCAAGGATGGAACTCTGGAAGAAGCGATCGCCGATATGCCCGATGGTGTAGGGGGCGAGTACCTTCGCAAGCTCCGGGAGAGGGCGAGCCGGGTACGAGAGCGGCAGACGAAGGCACGTGCCCTTTCGATGCAGGTGCACAAGCTGTTTTCGCCGCTTGAGGAAGATGTTATTTGCAAACGCACAGACACCGGCGGCATGCTCATTGACTTTGCCCACCTGATCGACTCCACCTCCATCGCCAAGTACCAGAATCGCTATAGCGCAGCGACACGGCATTTCAAAGACTGCCAGATCAGCATCACCGGGCCGTGGCCGCCTTATCACTTTATGCCCGGTAAGCTACGCACCGTGTCGGGCGGGAACTAACGCCACATCCACAAGACGGAGAGATATTAGGCGGCCAAAGGTCGCCTTTCTGTCTTGGCGAATGCTGGGGGCTGCGCAAGCGGCTGCCCTCTTCACCTTCTACAAAAAGGACATAACCATCACCTTCGTTTTGTGATAAGACAGCACGACGGTATAACCTTCTACCAGCGCCATGAAACTCCTCACAAAATTGAACCTCGTCCTGATCGTGTTTTTTGGAGCCGGCGGGCTGATCATTGCCCATTTCGCCTACGGCTTCCTCATGCAGAACGCCCGCGGGCAGGTCTTGCAGCAAGCAGAGCTGATGATGGCAAGCGCACGCGCCAGCCGTGATTACACCTCCAACCAGATCAAGCCGTTGCTGCTGAAGAACCCGGAGCACGAAACCAACTTCCTTCCGCAAACCGTGCCGGCTTTCGCGGCGACCAGCATGTTCAAACAGATGCGCAAGGACTATCCCAACTACTCGTACCGCGAGGCGACGTTGAATCCGACCAACCCGGTTGACCGCGCTGACGATTGGGAGACGGACATCATTCGCTACTTCAGCGATCACCGGAACGAGAAGATGCTGGTAGGTGAACGCGATACGCCTATCGGGCGCCAACTCTACTTGGCGAAACCGATGGCGGTAGAGCCGAGTTGCATGGAGTGTCACAGCACGGCCGATGTAGCGCCGGCAGCCATGATCAAGAAGTACGGCAGCGCCAACGGGTTCGGCTGGAACCTCGACCAGATCCTTACCGCGCAAATCGTGTCGGTGCCCATGTCGGTGCCGATCGAAGTTGCCGGCAGAGCATTCCGTCAACTGCTGTTTTTCCTGATCGCGACTTTCGTGGTCACCATGCTCGCACTTGATGCAGCGCTGTACTTGCTGGTAATTCGCCCGTTGCACAAGGTGTGCCGCCGCGCACTCCGGATCAGCAAGGGAGAAACTGAAATACCGGAATTAAAGGTGCACGGCCGCGATGAAATCGCCGATATGACCGCCTCGTTCAATAGGATGCATATGAGTTTGGCCAAGGCACTGAAGATGTTGGAACAGTGAAAGAGCTTTCGGCGGAGAGCTCCGCTCACGAGGGCTTGGCGGAACACAGTGATTACGAAGTGATCCTCACGCCTGCCGGTTCCTAGTTGCCATGAAGCTGGCGCGGTCCTCCTCGCAGTCAATCTCTACAGCAACCGTACTGTACAGCTCATCGACACAACCGCAGCGTTGGGCAGCACGTCTTACCACCACCTTCGCGATGGGGCCGATGAAGCCTGCAAGTTCCTTGCTGACCGACTCCAGGAGGGCGGGATCGAGAGAGCTTGGGGAAGAGGCCGGCGCAGAGGGCTTTGGCTTTGGCGGACTCGGCTTTGGGGAAGCTAGCAACCCAGCGGATCCACTTTGCAGTTTTTGTGGTACCTCCGCGTTGCCGACTTCGCCATCATGCAAGTTGTAAATGTGTACGCGAAAACCGTGTTTGACTTCCGCCTCGCCCAGGTCGTGCAAGCACTTGTCCCATTTGCCCAATTGAATCAGCGTGTCGGCGACCGCCTCGGAGACCAGTATGTGTCCTTCGTCTCCGCAGTCCATTACTCGCTGGGCGATATTGATGCCGCCGCCGGACACGTTCTGATTAGCATTGATATCGGCCACCCGGTAGACGGGACCGGTGTGGATTCCCATACGCAGCTTCAGTTCCGGATGGCCGAGAAGCTTTTGGCTCAACTCCAAAGCACAGCGCGCTGGGGCTTCGGGGTCACCGAAAAACACCAGCGCCACTCCATCGCCGGTGGGCAAGGAGATTAGCCTGTGTTTTTGGTGAGCACGCGCGAACGTGGGTGTCTGCCGCACGGCTTCCGAAAGCACGGCCACAAGCTTGCGCTGTTCACACATCGGCAGGCTGGAATACGCCACAATGTCCATGAACAGCACGTGACCCATGGTCAACGTGGAAGTGGTGGCGGATTCGTCGGTTGGTGATGGCAAGTGGCGCCCCTTAGTCGATGCACCGTTACCCTTAGTCCTGGCCAGGGGAACTGCAAGGTCTCAAGAAGCAATGGTACAAACGCACGGCGGTGGTAGTCAAAGGAAGACTTCGCCGATTATGGACTCCGGGAGCCAAGACTCAGACGTGCGCATCCTCGCGAGCGCGGCGGAGGTTGTCGATGTCTCCCAACAGGATCATTACCGTTTGCTGCACCAGAGTCGTGGATGACGGCGGGTTAAAGATCAAAGGCGCCTCCGAATCGGCCACGCTCTTGAGGGCAAGGAGCAGGAGGTCGTAGCGCCCGCCTAGATCGAGTTCGCTGATACTTCGCCCGATCCAATTCGACGCCTTTCCTAAACTAATTTCCTCAATACGCAGAGTTCGCGACTTTTCCTGCAGCATCAGGTCCAGAAAGTTCACCACCGTCGGCCGCAACATCTCGCTGGCGAGGCGCAAACCGCCGATACGATTGGGTGAAACCGTCGAATTGGCCCCCACCTTGAGCATGCGCTCCGAGTATCGAAGATCGGTACAACGGGAGATGATTCGAATTGCCGCGTTCTTCTGCCGCGCTACAACCGTTATCACCAGATTGTCTTTATCGCTGGCGAGTGTCGAAATCAATCCCTTTGCGCGATCGAGTCCTGCCTGCAGAAGCACCTCCTCATCGGTGGCGTCGCCAATGACGTACAGCATTCCGGAATGAACGCCGCCACTTTCTTCCCGAAAACGATTAACTACGTCGCCTGAAATGTCCACAACCACATGAGGAGTTCCGGTTTTTCGGAGCTCGTCGATGACGTGCCGCCCGGTTTCTCCTGCTCCGCAGACAATGAAGTGGTGCTTCAACTCTCCAATTAGCCGTTTCATCTTCCCCCTCCGGAACAGATGACGCAACTCGCCTTCGACAAGAAACGCAGTCAGCTCAGAAAATACGTAAACCGCGAATCCCACCCCAAGCACCACGACAAAAATATTGAATATGCGAAGTGCCGGATTGTGAGACGAATCGACGATTTCGCCATATCCAACGCCTGTTAAGGTAATCACGGCCATATACACGGCGTCGAGCAGGGTTACAGACGGTCCCCCTATGGCCATGTATCCGACGACTGCAACGACCGCCAGTGTAAGCAACAGAGAGCACGCGAGGATGAGGCGGCGGCGAACGGTCACAAGTCAGGGTCTCGAATGCGTTTCAGGAGTACAACATCTCAAACAAGCTGCACCAGCATGGCGACGATACAACAGACAAGGTTAGTCAGGCCGTATTGTATCGAATCTCTTCTCTCGCCAATCCCAATCAATTGCAAGGACTGGTACTGGAATGTGTGGTCTCTCCCACGGTGACAGGCAGATGAGCACTCCTGAGAGCTTTTCCACTTGGCGATTCGGGAAGCCTGATTTACTATTGGCCATCTTTACCAGAGCTTCTGGTGTCTCTCCATGGATTCGTAGCCACTCGGAATTTTTCCGGAGCGGTTGCCGTATCCGAGGGAAGCACTAACCAATTCCCGAGAAACGCCGGTTGATCGTTGACGGAGGCAGGGATGGGGTTCATCAGAACAAAGTCCGGAGCAGTTGTAGCACTCGCTGTTCTTCTGATGTCCCTCGGTTGTGGCGGCGGTTCCAATACGTCGTCACAGCAGGTAAACGATCCACCGGTGCAACAGCAGACCACTGATACGCAATCGCTGACTGCCAATGAAGTTCAAGCGATAGTCAGCGCGGCCGCTTCCTCGGCCAATGATCCTTTGGTCATCGCGGTTACTGATCGCTCCGGGCGACCGCTGGCGGTCTTCCGGAAAACGGGTGCGCCAGCCACCGCCACCGGCAACTTCAGCATCACCGTCGACTCCGACGAGCTGGCGCTTAACCTGGCGAGAACGGC